>JASHPL010000482.1 GCA_030038125.1 Candidatus Sulfotelmatobacter sp. | reverse complement strand
TCCAATTGGCTGATCACGAATGTCAACTCCGGCATGCTGATAACCATTGAGGGAGATTCCACGACCGCTGGGACACAAGTGATTCAGGGGCAGGCGAATGGATCGACCAGTCAGGTGTTCACGCTGATTCCACTCCAGTAAGCTTGCGCGGACGTAATAAATCGATGGTAATTATCACCCGATAGTTACCATCGGATTCATTCATTTTTGCAACTGCACCACGCTTCCATCGATGAACTCCACGTTGATGGCTTCAAGCCCTTTCTGGGCTTCGACGCGAAGCAAAGACTCGAAATACTGGGGGAACTTTTTGCCGGCGCTGTCGTCATCACTCTTATCACTGGGTTGATTGTGAGCAGTCGTTCCCAATGCGAGTATCTTGCGCAGGCCATCGACTGAGGTCGCGAACTCGGTTGCGCCCTCCGTACCGGAAGTTGTGAGACCGGCTAGCACGATGATGCGACGGCCTGGTACCGGTCCCGGAAGCACATCAAAAAGGGCATAGTCGGCGCGTATGACCTGCGATTGCGGGTCGCGCTCGACACCATACGAAACGACGGAAGACGTGGCCGTGTGGTCGACGATGCGGCCTTGCCATAAATAAGGAGGCCGCGCAGGCTGTTCGAAACTGAAGCGTTCCGGCAAATGCATTTCCGCCAGCACCTGGTCATCGAAAGGCGAGCCGAGAAAAATGACATCGTGATTCTTTAAATCATCCACGGTCACTAAACCGCTGCGTTTCGGTTGAACTTTCGCTCCAAGTCTCGTCAGCAGGTTCGCTAGCCTGTAGGTTGCGAGTACCTCGCCTGTGCCGGTAAAGCTTTCCTCATAGTAAAGAGTGCCAGCACGAGCGACCAATGATGGATTCAGTGCCTGTGCGAGTGCTTCATCCTTCCCAACCAAAGCTCCCCGGTCAGCAACAGCCGCACTGTTGCGAAATCTTAATAAATCTGCAGTCTCGGTCTCGAGAAAGACTCCGTTGGTATAGGCAAGGATGATGTCGCCGTCACCGAGAAATTGGCTCCAAAATCTGGATAATGGCTCGGGAACACTCTGCAACATCGTGACCGCTAGCGGCTCACGCCGAACCCAGCGATGTCCGACGAGAGCACCGGCCGCAAATGCGATGACAATCAACACAGCTCCAACAAGAATCAACCCCAGAGGACGTTTGGGACGGGTCGGCGTAGTCGCGTCGTGGGCAAATTGCTTTGACCGGCTTATTTCTGCGGGCGGTGGCGGATTCTGGCGAAATGAAAATGTTGGAACATAGCGTCCCTTGGGGACGTCGACGATGACCCGCTCCGCTCTGCCCTCGTTTTCGTAATATTCCTTGAGTTTGGTTCGGAGGCGGTAGGCTTGCGTGCGAACGATCGTATCGGAAGCCGGATCGAAATTCGCGGGCCGACCAAACACTTGCGTGGCGATTACATATTCGCTCAACTCTTCCTGCCGGCCTTTCGATGATTCAGCGGTAATGAATTGCAGAAACTTTTGCAGGAGAGGCGCACTTCGGAACGACCGCGAGCAAAGGATGAGGCTGATCTGACGCGTTCGCTCCTCGGTCCCGGGCTGGCCGTCGGTGTTTTCGCCTCCGGCGGCCGGCGTGGCTGTCAGGTTTCCTACATCCTCCTCGGCGAGAGGAGGCGACGCGTCCTTGCCTGGAGGACGATTCATCCGTCCGCTCCGGCGATCTCCGTCGGTGAGACGAGGCTCTGGCACGTGATGATCGCCCCAGCGCGCCCGGATTATAGCAAGAATCTAGTCCTAATAATGTTAGTAAATCGGAAACGGGAGCCTTCATTCCAGCGCACCATCTTTACGTAGTCAACTAGCGTAGTCAATTGGCGGAATTTACTAAGACCATCCGTTTCAAATACTTCATGGCACTCGTAACCGATACTTAACGGTTAAGTGTCCGTGGCCTAACTTGTCGGCAGGAGCGGAAACCCTCATATTGGCGCACGGATCACAAACTGCCGGTTCATCCGGAATGCCGTCGGAAAGAGAGCTTTCAGAAAATGGCCAGCAGGGGCACGTGGTATGGATACTAAATTCTTCCACAATGCAATGAAAGAGTTCGCTTATGCGCGGGTTGGCGATTTAACCAGGGAGCAACTCAGTCAGGTTCTGCGCCGCGCTCAGCAACTCAAAGACGCGGGGCTGGCGAATGGTTATGAACTCTTGGCATTCGTTGATCCCGGCATGGCAAGCGGGAGCTAAGGGAGGCAGGAAAGATGATCTCAGAATCTCAAGACATCACCCGACTGCTGCAGGCCTGGAGCACTGACAGCGAGAGCGTGAACGATCTGATGCCTGCGGTGTATAACACACTTCGCAGGATAGCGGGCCATTGCATGAGAGGCGAGCGGACCGGACACACCATGCAGGCCACCGACCTTGTCCACGAAGCGTACTTTCGCCTGGTGAACGCTCAGGTTTCATGGCGCGACCGCGCGCACTTTTACGCGGTTGCTTCCAGAATTTTGCGTCATGTTCTAGTGGAGCACGCCCGGTCGCGAAACCGGCAAAAGCGGGGAGGAGGCGAAGCGCCGCTTCCTTTTGATGAAATGGCGCTGGTCGGTCAGGAGCCTAGTGCGGCCCTGGTTCAGCTCGACGAGTCCCTGCAAAGGCTCTCCACCGTCGATCCACGAAAGGCCGACATTATCCAGCTACTATTCTTCGGCGGCATGACCTACGATGAGGCCGCTGCAGCCCTCGATATTTCCCCCGCTACCCTGCATCGGGAACTAAAGCTGGCAAAGGCTTGGCTGTATCGTGACATGACGCAGAATCAGAATTGATGATCGCGGGACAGTATTTCTGTTGGAGCGCAAAGTTCCGGGCCTTGATGGAATGCGTTGCGCGCTCGTTCTATTTAGTTGGGACACGATTGAGACTATGTTCTCAACAGCGCTGTTCCCGTAACACAGTCGAAGCTTAGAACCGCCGTACGGACTCAGACCACGGCTCCGCGCCGATTGCTTCACATGCGGCCCCCAGCGGACAACTTCTTCCGTCGGCAAATAAGTGGCCTTTGATCTGGGGCCTCAGTGTACTGCCCAGTAGCATCGCCTGACTCAACTTCATTTGCTATTACTGATGCCTTGCCTCTTGTTCATGGTCACCAAGCACTGAATATACGTAGGTCCGCCTGTACGTACCTGTTTCGATGCATCGAAAGATGTATTCTTTTTCGGGCTGCAAGTTTTAGTTCTCCTTAGATCAACCGATTCAGATCGTCCTTTTTTCTCGGTACAGAATTCTGGAGCGTCTCCTTCACAGACTCGTGCAATAGCTCTAAGAACTTAAATCCATGTCGGAATACACTGCGGTTCGCCACGACACCTTTGATTGTGAAAGTGGCGAGAGGAAGTTTGATTTTAAGTTCAACCTCTTCTCCCTTTTTCAACTCGACCGGAAGAATCACAGACATGCCGCTTTCGCTCATCTCAAGTGCCCGACCCGGTATGAATTCGGAAGCAGTGCGAACTATAATTTCGGCGTCGACCTCAAAACGAGGATGTAGCCTTCTTTCTTCCATGTGCACACTGACACAAGATAATGAAGAATCGATACCGTGTGATCATTAACGCAGTAGATTTACGAAATCAGGAGGGGTTTGCTTTTCGGAAGATTGCCGCATACCCCCCAGCCCCATTGATTAGCCAGTTTTCCACAGCCCCTGAGCCATTGCGAACATTCCTGAAACTCTGGGAAAACCGAGACATTTCTTGCCCTGCTGGTTCACATACCTAATCTACGGGGATTCGACCATGACGCGATTTCTTATTGTCAGTAGTACCTGTGGTTCCTATTGGGCGGCGCGATGACCGCTCTCGGCCGAGACGAGCATCGAGACGAGCATCACGACGAGGCTAGACAAGAAGAGCGCCATGCAGAACACGCCCAAGAGCGGGGGCGGATTGACGATGCACATTTTCGCGCGCATTTTGGGGCGCAATCATCATTTCGCGATCAGACATCCGACGATTGTGGGAGGATGTTCTCACTTTGCCTACGGTGGCTGTAATTTCGAGATTGTGGATGCTTGGCCGCACGGATGGTCCTACAGAGACAATTGCTATATCGACTTCGTCGGTGGGGGATATTACCTGTTCAATCTAGCGCATGCCGGCATCCGAATTTCGGTAACGGTACTGTGAGCCTGAGCGCTACGCGAGCAAGCCACAACAAGATTAGCTGGCAACTCACATCAAGTTTGAGTGGCGAACGGGCACCTCCTCCCGTTGTGCCCTGACTCAATGTGATCTTTCAGTAGAGCTACAGCAAATTTCTCAGCCCGAGCAGCAATCTTCTGTTCTTCCGACGATAGATCAAGTCGGGCCGCCAGCATGCGGATATCGGACAAGTGCTGTTCCAGTTCGTTCTTGGTGTTGCAGTCCACCTGGTTCCCTCACTGAATTGCTCCTCTCGCCCTGTGTTGGGTTCGGCTCGGAAAAGAGCACTTCCAACAGCTCCTTTGCGCCTTTATGCCCGATCCATGGCCAAGGAATGCAAATCAACTTTGCCTGCTCTGATGTGATCCGTCTCAATACCGGAGCTTCATATTGTTTTCGACACACCCTCAACTCTCTCTCGATCTGGCTCTCCCCTATTGCCCAGCTTGATTCGTTGTTACGAAATCCGGAAAATCGGGGCAAATCTAAGAAGTGCGGAAAGCTTCTAGCCTAATGTCAGACGCAAATTCAGAGAGTAAACGCGATTGGCGCGATATCGCATCAAGAATTGTCGAAAGAGAAGGAGCTATCAAAGGTTAGCGAGTCGGCGCGGGGTCTTGCGGAAGCGATGGACCGTGAGAGAGTGTTGACTGAATCACACCTTCGCAGGAAACCAAATTGACGCAGTAGCGCTTGTGAATGCCCAGCCACGCCATTTGATTCACCGCCGATTATGGGACCCTTGCTGCCCCGCCGTCCTGTGCATCCTTGGCATAAATCAGAAAGGGATAGACCGCTCTCATGTCCAATGTCTTCGCGCAGCGCTCGTATTGTGGCATGGCCAGAGATTTGGATTGTACGCCGTGAAGTTTGCCCTGAAGACCCGTCAATACGGAATTCGCCCGTGCGCCTGCCAGTTCTTCATTGTCCTTCCACACTCCATTGGGGCGCGTGGGAAGACAATCCGCAGAACCGAGAAGCAGGAGAATATCGCCTTCTTTCCCTTGCGCGCGAAGTTCGCTCGCTAAGTCTTCGATCTTGGTAGGATCGACCTCAGGTGGCCGACTATTTCCCATGCGCGTGATCGCGGGGAGTGATTTCACCTCAAAGCTGGACGCAGTAATCACCGACTGACACTTGGAACAATCAGTTACAGTCCCGCACTTCGGGCAGTCAGTTTTCGAGGGAGCTTGAGTGCCCAACAACAAAGCCGGGACTAAAGCCATCAGCAACGCGGAGAAACCGTAGACCAGAAGAGCAGCCGCTAGAAGCGATCCACTCTCAAACGGATTCGGAGGCGGCTGAACGTTTGGCGAGGGCGGTGGCGGGGTCCACTCCAATGCCTTGCTGATGAGCCAAAAAAGATACCAGCCACCCACACCAACGAGAAGAATTCCGACAACAAGGAGAATGACGGATACAGTCAGCGCTGGTCCCGGCAATGCACCGACCGGTTTGGGGATTTTGTCCCCGACGAGTTTTGCAATCACACCTCCGACAGCGGTCAGAGTGGCGATCCCCGTAGCGACTGCGGTGCCCTCAGGCTTATGGAGGATCGCCCAGCCAATTAACGCGGCTGCGGCGACGAAAGCCGCGATCAGAATTCCCCAATACAGAAGGCTATGAGGAGCGGGAGGGCTGGTTAGACGCTCCCGCAACAGATTTTCCAGCCCGGGATCGAGCTTCAATGTGACGTCGATTGGGCCTTGTCCCGCGCCTGAAGGACCAGCAGGAGGGAGGAGATGCTTGATTTCATCTCGAATACGAGCGATGAGATGCTCGTCATCTGGCGGATGCGACCGGTAATTCATGCTGGGGAGACAGATGACCACAACCAACACGAGTGCTGCCCCCACGCGCCAGAACCAGGCTTCCATTTGCTCACGTCGACCATCCAGCGCAGACGTGTCGTGACGACGCAGGAGCGCAGCTTCAACGAGGAATAACACTCCCGCAGAGACAATCCAGACAAGGGCGAGATGCTCAGCTGAGGATTGGGGCCGGGAAACAGTCCATGCGAGTAATACCGTTCCAAGGCTTAGAGCCAGCACGTAAACAAGCCTTCTCCACGCGGATGTTTCCATAGCTGAGACTCCTTCGGCAGTGGTCGTAGCGGCTCTTTCTGTGTAGGCTCGACCTAAGGTCTGGGTCAAAAATCATACACCGAAATCCACAGCCAGTGCGACGCTGGCTGCGGAAACCCGAAACGGCGGCGATGGGCCAATGTTCGCAGGCGGGGGCGGAATGTCGCGACTATGCCAAGGCGTAAAAAGACTATGTCAACCGCGGCCCGCAGAAAGATCGCCACTGCACAACAAGCAAGGTGCGGAAAATTCAAAGCCGAAGGAGCAATTACTAATGTGGCACGATATGGAGAACGCCTTAGCGAAGCTGCGCGCAACCGAATGGGTACCGGTGACCGCCGTGCGGGTGTTAATCGGTATTTTCTTCTGTATCTCGGGTGCTACCAAACTGTTGCTCTCGGCTCAGTTCAGTGTGATGGAGCAAACGTTGGCTCAGTCCCACATCCCGTTTCCTCACGCCAGTACGATCTTCGTTTCCATCGTTGAGTTCGTTTCCGGCGCTGGCCTCATGGTCGGTCTGCTCACACCCTTGTGGGCGCTGCTGCTCGTAATCGATATGGTCGTCGCGGTCGCGAGCAACCGGATCCACAGCATCCAGGCGACCGGCGTACTCGCTTGGCTCGATAACTTTCTGTACCTTCCGGAGGTCTTGTACGTGATGATACTCGTGTGGCTGATCTTTTCAGGACCGGGACGATATAGCCTCGACGCGCTAGTCTTGCGATGGGGAATGGGGCGAACGGTTGACACCGACCAAACTTGAGCTTAAATCCCCGTGCTAAAACCTGAACCATGAAGGTCTCCCAAACCGATGCCTTATCCAGTTCTCGCGGCGTTGGTGACTCCTTCGCTCTCTGCGGCGAGCGTCATAGGTACAGTCCACATTTCGATGATCGGAGACAATGCTCAACTGTTAATCGGGAAAGATCAAGCCTCAGGCCAGATCAAATTTCGTCTCTACGATTGTGTCTTTGAATACGGAGATTTTCGAGGGGCATACGATGCACAGCACTTTGAGGCATTCCTCGTCGTTGCATCCAGCAGGCGAGACACACTGTCTTTGTTCGAGACCAGGAATTGAAGAATGGCAATTGTTTCAAGTCGTGAGCTGCCCTTTCGCTCGTAATTTCCAGGCGTTCGTAAGTTCCAACGTATTCATTCTGAATTGGCATGCTGCTTTCTAAGGCAAGCTGCACATTAAAGTTGCAAAGGTGTAAGTAGCTGAATTGTCAGGAGAGGAACACCAGAGCTCGAAATATCGAGGACGAAGAAGTTGAAAGCGTCAAAAGCGTCGAAGCTGCAGACAGACTAGGATCGAGAGGGGGCTTGGGGATCACGCATACTGCTTGGCATAGATGCCATATTTCTTCAGTCGAGAAAAGAAAGTCGTGCGGTTCATTCGCAGCCGGGCGGCAGCACCGTCGGCACCCCCCACGCGCCCTTTGCATGCGGTTAGCGCTCGTATGATCTCATCGCGCTGCCTTCTTTCATACTCGTCACGAAGACTGGTTTTGTCGCTTGAGGAAGTTGTTCTTTCATCAGCGACTTGCTCGAGTGCACGTTCCCCTGCGTGTGGCATTTCTATCGTATTCGTTTTCCGCAGTTCTCCGATCGGAGCCTCCAGCGACCGGCCGCGCGTCACGATCACAGCTCGCTCAATGAAGTTCTCCAGTTCACGGATATTGCCGGGCCAGTCCCATGCCGTAAGCCCCCTCATTACCGCGGGTGAGATGGAGTCAATCCTCTTCTGCATTTGCTTGGCAAACTTCTGGACAAAGTAACTCACCAGTTGCGGAATGTCCTCTTTGCGTTCTCGCAGCGGCGGTATCCGGATCGGAAACACATGCAAGCGATAGTACAAATCGCTGCGGAATTCGCGATCGGCAATCATCTTTTCGAGATCGCGATTGGTGGCTGCCACAAGGCGAACGTTCACTCTTCTGGTGTGAGTGCTGCCCAGCCGTTCAAACTCGCGCTCTTGTAAGGCACGCAACAGTTTCGGTTGAATCTCAATCGGAATGTCCCCCACTTCGTCCAGGAACAGTGTGCCTTGATCGGCCAGCTCCATGCGCCCGGCTTTTTGAGTAATCGCACCGGTGAAGGCACCTTTTTCATGCCCAAACAGTTCGCTCTCCAGCAGGCCGGTAGGAATGGCGGCACAATTCAGCTTCACAAAGGTGCGATCTTTACGCCGGCTACGGTCGTGAATGGCGCGAGCGACCAACTCCTTTCCGGTTCCGGTCTCGCCCAGCAGCAGGACGGTAGAATCGCTGGGAGCGACCGTCTCCAC
>JASHPL010000481.1 GCA_030038125.1 Candidatus Sulfotelmatobacter sp. | reverse complement strand
ACGGCGGAGTTTACTACCGGGACGGTTCGCGCGCTTCCGGCCCTCCCGAGAGAGGCCTTTTCGAATTTCGCTATAAGGTCGAAAGCGGGGTTCTTAACATCCTCGCCGGAGAGTTGCCCACACCGGGTGGGCCAACCGCTGCTCTTCCCACGGAGAAACCAACGTGCGCCTGATCGCAAAAATCGGTTCGTGGTTTGACCGTCGGCTGCAACTGGCCGCTCCGATCCGGGAAGTTGCCGACCACCAGGTACCACGCAGTACTGCAAGTTGGTGGTATGTGTTTGGCAGCGCAGCTCTGACTGTGTTCCTGCTCCAGATCGTGACTGGCATCTTGCTCGCACTCTTCTATGTACCTTCTGGCAGCGAGGCATGGAGCAGTCTGCAGGCCCTTAATCACGATGTGACCCTCGGATGGTTCATCCGCGCCATGCATGGTTGGGGCTCCAACTTCATGGTGGCGATTGTTCTGATTCACATGGCACAGGTGTTTCTCTTTGGAGCGCACAAGTTCCCTCGTGAGCTCACGTGGATCGTCGGGGTTTTTCTTTTGCTAATGACCCTGGGAATGGCTTTCAGCGGACAGGTGCTCCGCTTCGATCAGGATGCATATTGGGGATTGGGAATCGGGGCTTCGATTGTGAGCCGTGTTCCGGTCATCGGTGCCTCGCTCGTAAAACTGATGTTAGGTGGACCAATCATCGCCGGTGCAACACTCTCCCGTTTTTTTGCCATGCACGTCTTTGTTATTCCTGGACTGCTGATTGCTTTTGTAAGTCTCCATCTTTTGATGGTCCTGAAGCTCGGGATCAACGAATGGCCAATGCCAGGGCGCATCGTAAAGCGGGCGACCTATGAATCTCAATATCATGCGCTAACCAAGAATGAGGGCGCGCCGTTCGTACCCTACGCGATCTGGAAGGACATGTTTTTTGCAGGATTCGTCGTACTGGCAATTGCCGCGTGTGCCTTTTATTTCGGTCCGTTCGGGCCGAGCGGACAGCCGGACCCGACGATCATCCAGACGGCTCCAAGGCCGGACTACTTTTTCCTTTGGCTCTACGCGCTTTTGTCATTGCTTCCTCCCCCACTGGAGACTCCTTTCCTCCTCATCGGCCCGCCGTTGGTAATTCTTGGCTTGATCCTTCTCCCATTTCTCTCCGGCGAAGGAGAAAAGAGCTGGAAACGTCGGCCCATTGCGGTTCTGACAGTATTGCTGATCGCCATCACGCTGGGGACATTCACGCATCTCTCTGAATTCACTCCGTGGAGTCCGCACATGAACGCATGGAGCGGTGATGCTATACCTGATCGATATATACATGGAACGACCGCCCTCGATCGCCAGGGAGCGCTGGTGTTTCAGGTCAAACAGTGTCGTAACTGTCACTCTCTTGGGGGAAGCGGCGGACAGAGAGGGCCGAGCCTCGACAGCGTAGCTACGCGATTAACCCATGACCAACTTATTCGGCAGGTGATTCAGGGCGGCGGCAACATGCCCGCCTATGGAAATAACTTGCGCCCCGCAGAGACTACTGCGCTCGTTGCATTTCTGGAGACATTGCATCCTGCAACCCAGAGACCGGCCCGTGATGCGGCACGCGATGTTGCCCTCGACGAACAGAAGGATAGGACTCAGCCTTAAGCTGCAAATCCATGGCACACCCTCATCAAATCGGGATCGAGTCCTTCTTGCTCTTCATTGCCTTGATTTTTTTATTGGGAGTCTACCTACGAGGATGGCGACGTGTGCGCTGGTCTGAGCCGGACACGATTGCAGGCTGGCAGCCCGCAAGCTTTCTCGTGGGATGGTTGCTCATCTGCGTTGCAGTTCTGCCACCTCTGGCGGGATTGGATCACGAGTTGCTAACGGCGCACATGGTTCAGCATCTGCTTCTGATGACACTGGCCCCACCCTTACTCTGGCTCGGCGAGCCTTTGAGAATACTCCTTCAAGGGCTGCCCCGATTCCCGGGATCGATCGTTATTTCGCTGCCGAGCTATTGGGCAATAAGGTGGTTCCGTCGAGTATTCCGGCGTCCCGGGTTCTGCTGGCTGGGCGCCGCCGTTGCGTTGGTCGCATGGCACATTCCCGCTTTGTTTATGCTCGGGATGCGATCGGAACTTTGGCATGGCGTTGAGCAAGCATCGTTTCTCATCACGGGCCTTCTGTTCTGGTGGCCAGTTGTGCGATCGCTAAACACGCCGTCCAGCTTCTCGGGGTGGTTGATGCTTTTGTATCTCTTCTTCGCCACATTGCCGTGCGATATTCTCTCGGGGTTCCTTGTCTTTTGCGACCGTGTGGTCTACTCGGCTTACTTCACGTCATCTAACTCTTTCGGACTTTCGGCACTCGAAGATCAGCAATGCGCCGGTGCTTTGATGTGGACCTGCGTTACCGTAGCTTACCTGATTGCCGGTGCACTGCTCACAGCACGGCTGCTTTCTCCTCAGAGAGCATGACAGCTCCAATCAAGCTCCGACGGACAGGCGGCGGGTGATCCGAAGTCGAAAAAGACTTTGCCAAAATGGACGCCAGTCTGTCTGGCAGTGGCCTTGGCACTTGAACTCTTTTCCCGGCCCACCCATTCTTCCACCACATTCCGGGCATACCCAATTCAAAATACTCGACACTATGTCCGACGCCGACTTGAAATTGCTCAACCTGATCATATCCGCCTCCGTACTCAGAGCGACACACGGCGATCTAGTCGCCACATATGCGTGCATTTCGAATTCCAAAACCAACGAAAGACTTGGCGGAGGTGAAAACAACTTCATTTTTAAAAATGACACCGGATCTATATGCACAGCATCACAGTCAGCAATAGCAATAAGAGGGAGCTATAGTCGCCTTCGCAGTCCTGCCTTTTCTGGAACCCGCCATCCCACTGCGAAGGCGCCTACTCTCGTTTCTGGCTAAGGGCGACGTCCCGACAAGACCTGGTTCAGTCGAAATGTCGACATCTGTCCGTGGCCCGACGTCCCATGCTGCCCACTCGGAACCTTGCCGCCTCCAGGTAGGCCTGAAGATCCGTTGATCTGACGCTCTCTCGATTGGAATTCTGCGTGCCTCTACTTTGTCAGGAGGCAAAGACATGCAAGACGCTGAGACCTACGCTCCGGGCGGAGAGCTTTTCGACGGTGTTGGTGGCAACAGATTTGAGGCGATGGAAAAGGCTATTGCCGAACGTCTGCCGTCGTTCTACAGAACAGCCTACAGATTTCTGGGCAACCGTGCGGACGCGGAGGATGCGGTCCAAGATGCGCTTTTGTCGGCTTATAAGCACGTGCACGAGTTCAGAGGCGAAGCGCAGATATCGACGTGGCTCACAACCATCGTAAGGAATTGCGCGAGGATGGAATTGCGCAAACGCCCGCGCCACAGCCATGTCTCCCTGGACCAGCCTTTGAGTGAAGATCTTGCGCTCCCATTATCCGAACAATTGGCGGACTGCCGGCCTAATCCGGAACAAAGCTGCCAACAGACGGAACTGAGGATACGCCTTCAGGAGTCTGCGGGCCGCCTCTCTCCCACCCTACGCAGAACATTTCAATTGCGAGAACTGGACCAGATGTCGATCCGCGAAGCAGCAACCGTCATGAATGTGGCAGAAGGTACGGTGAAGGCGCAGTTATCCCGGGCGAGAAGGCAACTCGCCAGATCCATACGCAGGCGGTTTGCCCGGTCCGCACCCAAAAACTTCGGTCAATAGTTCACGTCTGTAATTGCTGTCAGGCGTGCAGCCAGAAAACAAATGTGTACGAACCGCTATGAACAGGAGCAGAAACCATGAGCACCTCAGAGACAAAAAAATGTGCGCACACTCCGTGTCTTTGCGATGTGCCAGAAGGGCAAGAGTACTGCGGAGATATTTGTCGCTACGCAGGCAGCGAAGACGTTGAAATCGCCTGTCAGTGTGACCACCGAGCGTGCCCACTGACACCCGGTGAAATGACTTAAAGATCTCGACTGCCGTGCAAATTTCATTGAGAGGCCTCTGTTCAGCACGATCGGCGAATTGAATCTCGAAATCATGCACCGCCGGCAAAGGCGCTCGCATCAAACGCGCCAGGAGGCGTTACTTATGCAAGCTGCCGTCGTTCCCGCTGCTAGCAGTGCATGGCAGGTAAAGGAAGTTCCGCAACCTCAGCCCGGCCCCAATCAAGTGCTCGTAAAGATGCATGCCAGCGGCATCTGCTACACCGACGTGCATCAGACCCTCGGACACTTGCCTGGACCATTCCCTCGAATCCTCGGCCACGAGCCGGTCGGCGAAATCGTCGCCATCGCTCCCGACGTCATTACGCGAAAGGTGGGTGACCGCGTCGGTACCGCCTGGATTCAATCCACCTGCGGGCGCTGCGAATGGTGCCAGCGCGGCCGCAGGATGTTTTGTCCCTATCTGCAGGGTACGGGAGTCCAAGTACCGGGCGGACACGCCGAGTATATGTTGATGAATGCCGATGCAACTTATCTCATTCCCGACAAAGTCTCTTATGAGCAGGCAGCCCCCATCTTCTGCGCGGGTTACACCGTCTACAGCGGGCTGCGCTGGGCAGATCCTCAGCCGCATGAGCGCGTGGCTGTGCTCGGCATCGGCGGGCTTGGACACTTGGCCGTGCAATACGCGAAGGCCGCAGGCTTTGAGACTATCGCAGTTTCGCATTCCCCCGATAAAGACAAAATGATCCGTGATCTCGGCGCCGATGAAGTTGTGCGCGATGGAAAGAGCCTTGCGGCAGCGGGCGGAGCAGATGTCATCCTCAGTACTTCAAATTCGACTAGGGCGATGGTGGACAGCATACAGGGACTACGGCCGGACGGCCGGCTGGTAACGATGGGCGCGGATGCCGAGCCGCT
>JASHPL010000480.1 GCA_030038125.1 Candidatus Sulfotelmatobacter sp. | reverse complement strand
AACATCTACACCGGAAATATCACAACTGACGCCGACGGTAGAGCCACGGTGCAGTTGCCGGAGTGGTTCGAAGCGCTGAACACGGACTTCCGCTACCAGCTCACGGTCATCGGACAATTTGCGCAGGCGATCGTTGCTCGGGAGATCGAGCAGCACCAATTCCAAATAAAGACGAGCCTGCCCAACGTAAAAGTCTCATGGCAGGTAACCGGCGTGCGCCAGGATGCCTACGCCAAAGCCCACCCGCTGCAGGTCGAACAGGAGAAGCCCGAAAAAGAACGCGGCTTCTACATTCATCCCGAGCTCTACGGAGCACCGCAGGAGAAAGGCATCCTGTGGGCGACCGCTCCCAAAGCCATGAAGCAGTGGAAACAAGCGCAGGCCAAGGGTGCTGCCCATGGACCTACGGCCAAACCATAAAGACCGCTTTCGATTTCCTGAATAAAAGGAGTCGGACCCAAGCGAGCCACCGATTCCTACTGGTCCTTTGCCGGAACCGTGACGGGAAACAAACCGCGCGGTTCCGGTTTTGTTCTTTAGAACGTCTTTGGCTCCCAGTGATAACCAGCCTGACCACTGATCCGCAAGGGTCCTCGTGTTGGTTGTATTTCTCGGATTGACTTGGCCTACTTTGGCTATTCTCTTGCCGAGAAAACGCGTAGCCCGACCCCCTGCTTCCAGTGGCTTTCTAACTCCGAACAACGGCAAAGAAATTTCTTCCTCTACGTGTCGTCTTCTGCCTGGGGTTTCCGATTTCCTCAGTAGAAACAGGAACTCGAGCCGCTTGCCGGGTTCCTTAGGGTTCTCGAATTCATCGAAAGCCACGTCAATAGAAGAAACGGACAAATTTATGAGCAACGAAGTTATGGTTGAGCAGCCAGAGTTCACAGGGACCGTAAACCCATTTGTGCGCACCAGGGTCATCAGATACGGCCTCCCATGCGCGAATTGTAAAATCTACTATTCCGCCGATCTCACCGCCTGCCCAATTTGTCATTGCGAGGAACGCGTGTCGCCCACCCTGCCGCGGCCTCATTCTGTCGTCCGCCACTAAATTCCCAAAATCCCGGCATCAGCAACTAATTCGATCAGGAAATTGTTCGCAACCCTTGTCTTGTTTTGGCTGCGATTTTCGATTTCATGATTAGAAGGGCAGAATTGGGGGCCTCCTGAGGAGAACTTCTCGATGCCCGAAGTTCTTTGCTCCAAATTGAAGGCCGAGGAGACTATCATGAAAACTTGCGAAAAATATGTGAAGTTACTCAGTTATGGTCCTTGTATCGCTCTGATTGGATCATTGCTGATCGGGTCGCCGCAGTGCCTTGCTCATGATGCTCAATCCAGTCCGAGCGAGCCGCTGCGTTTGACGGTCGTTCCGCGCACGTCTTCGCGAATAGCGATGAAGACTCTGCCCAAGGCAGTCTGCGTTCTGCACGCGGACGGCGACAGCGATACGTCGCGCTCGTTCAAACTGTTTTCCGATGATGGCGGGATGATCCGCTTCAATGTCAATCCATCAGAGGAATCGGAGGAGGCCGCGGCCTTTGCGGTGGACTGCACCTCGGAGGGCCAATCCCGCACGTTCGGGTTGGAACTGCGACCAAACCATGCTCCCAGCTTAGACATGCCAGCTCCGGTCGCTGAGATACGAGCGCCGAAAACGACCGACATCATTCGTCCGGCGCTTACGAAAGAGGAGGCCTTGCAACTCTCGGACGAGGAACTCATCAAGCGCGAATATCCGGTGCGGCCCAAGGCCAAAGAGGCGCCGGACGCTTTTGCTACCTGGCTTCAGGCGGTGACCAAGCCGGCGCGGCGAGTAGATGCCCGACAGGTGGCGACGGAGATTCGCGCTAGCAGCAACTGGGAACTCGAATCCAACTGGAGCGGATTCGAGTTGCGCAACCCAATCCAAAGCGGTATCTACGATCTGGTCGAGGGTGTGTGGTATGTGCCGACGAGCCTAGCAAAGTATTTACCGTCGCCGGGGGCCGAATACTCTTCTTTCTGGGTTGGTCTCGATGGTGATGGACCTGCAGCTCAAGATCTGTGGCAAGCCGGAACCAACCAAGATGTCATCCAGGTCCCTTACTGCGGCCTGAGCGGACTCTGCCTAATGTGGAACTTCGAAACCTACAATGCGTTTACTGAGTACCTTCCCCCTCAGCAAAACGCGCAGGTGCTGGCCAACTTCAACGTGTCGGCTGGAGACGAGATGCTCACCCTAGTGTGGGTCGGCAATCCGGACGAGACTCCGGCGCTCTTGTATCCTTCAGGGGCGCCGCTATTCGCCATCGCATTTGTCGAAGACATCACGCAAAACGAGTACACGTTCGTGGACACCTGCCTCGGGGAAATGATTGACAAGACATGCACGCGTCAAGACGGAGATTACATCCTTGGAATGGAAGCGGAATGGATTATGGAACGGCCCTGCCTCGGCAGTGGCGTCAATAACTGCACCTACTCGGATCTGGCGGACTACGACTCCGCGATGATGTACGATGCGTATGCCTTGCAAACCAACGGCCAATTTATGAACTATAACGGAGCTAACAACCAGGACATCTGGATGTACAACTCCAGCACGGGCCATCTGCTGTCAGCGCCATTTGTCTACAATAACAGTACCATTGAATATATTTGGTATAACTACCAGTGAGGTTTGGTGCCGGAGCCGGGCGAAAAGCAACGCACGGTTCCGGTTTTCTTTTTAAGAACATCGCCGGTTAAACACTCACATTTCTTGGCGCTCAAGCTCTTGTTAGTGCGTCCCGCACGACTTACTACGCGAATCGCCCGGTTTCCGTACAAAGCAAGAACGCCCCCCTCAACAAGAGAGCGGGCCACTCCGTTTGTTGACGTGCGGGCAAGAAGTCCACCCCACGCTGCTCGCCGTCAGTCCGAATTTCATCGTACTGCCCGACAATCTCGAAATGTCGTACCGAGCGGCGTAGATCGGAGCCATGTGGCCTGTGAATTGCCCGGACCCACGTTGTACAGATCGTCGCTTTAGCGATTCGCTCGCGAATACTCGCCACGGAACACTACATTCCAGGTAGCGCCGTTGTCGTTGGATTTTTCCCACCTCTGCTCGACCTGGTTCGAATTCAGCCGCATTACTGTCACTCGGTTCAATATGTTCTCTCCGTTGGATCCGCGACTGGTGCCTTCGAATTCCGCCGTGCCGTCCGCGACCTTGCCATAGGTGAATACATGAACTCGACCCTCGTTGTCGGCGAACATCCCATACCAGCTCTTGTCATCCGCGCTGTACCCGAAGACATTCTGGCCGCGGTGGCCTCTTCCGCCGTCCCAGTTTTCGACTACCAGGCACTTGTCGAGCGAGAGAGTCACGCTGCTATGAGCGTTCCCCGACGAACCCTCGGCGCCCAGATTCCAATTGCCGAGCCAATAATCGAGTTGCCGATTTGCCGAATTCGAGCCGCACGAATCGGCAGCACTGGCGGCAAAGGCGTTTGTTGCGGACGCCGAGCCGAAAAGAACGGCGAAAAGGATGGATTTCGATGCGCCACTGTTGAGAATCCGAAATAGTTTGTTCATGGACCCCTCCACAGATCGAACCAGCACAGGTGGTTCGTTTCATTCTCAATTTGTGCTTTGACCGGTAACGCTGATGGTCGTCGAGCACGGAATCGAAAAGCTTGCGAGTTCTGTTTCACTTCCAACACTTCAAAACCCGCACTCTGCAATCGCGAGGCGAAAGTATCCGGATTTACGGGAACAAGCGTGTCGCCGAGATGAAAGATCCTCATAAACCAGCTCTGCAGACTGTCGCAGCCCACGAAAAAACCGCCAGGCCTCAACACTCGGAACGCTTCCGCGAGAACCTTGTTTTGCAGCTTCTCGGAAGGAACGTGATGCAGCATGGTGAATGAAACCGCGCCCGAGAACTCCGAGTCTCCAAAAGGCATCTCCGTCGCATCACCTTCGATAACCTGGACGTTGCTTCCTTTCAAGCGCGAGCTCAGTGAACTGGCCAACGCCGCATCAATTTCCAATGCAGTCAGTCGAGGCACTGAAGTCCCCAACAGATCCGTCGTCAAGCCGGGGCCAGGGCCAATTTCCAAAACATTCGGTCCCAGCTCGGCATCACCGATCGCCCACGGAAGTCTCTCTGCGACAGTGCTGCGCCAGTGGTCAGAACGGCATAGCCATCGATGTAAGCGGTTCATGTTTCCCCACGAAACGGTGAACGTTGACTTCAGCTTACCGATTGCCAGTTTTGCGCGCCTTCGATAAGGTGACAATGGATGTCGCAAAAGCGCCAAGCTGGTTTTTTCGATCGCTCCGGCGACCCGAAGTCAGCCATCACAACTCTCACCCACGACTATCCGGCCGGCCACGTCATACCTTTGCACTTCCACGATCGTGATCAGCTCGTCTATGCCTCGCGCGGAGTCATGACGGTTCGTACGCGAAACGGAACGTGGGTGGTTCCTCCGCACCGCGCCGTCTGGATTCCGGCCGAGATTCCACACACGATCAAGATGTCAGGTCTGGTGGCGATGCGAACCCTGTATCTAAAGCCGCGCCTCGCCAAACGCCTGCTACCAGATTGTTGCGTGATTAACGTCTCAAGCCTCCTCAAGGAACTCATACTTCACGCTTGTGCTGTGCGTACGTTGAAGAAAACGGTGAAATGGCAGGCGCACCTGGTTGCGGTCATTCTTCATCAACTCGAAGCCGTGCAGACCATCCCGTTGCAGCTCCCACATTTGTCCGATCCACGACTGGTTCGAATCGCAGAAATACTGATGCGTGATCCTCGCGATTCTCGAACTCTCGCTCAGCTTTGCAAGGGGACTGGGGTGGGAAAGCGGTCTGTCGAAAGGCTGTTCCAACAGGAAATCGGAATGACGTTTGGGAAGTGGCGTCAGCAACTTCGGCTCATGCAGGCGATGCGGCTTTTGGCCCAGGGCGCAAAAGTGACGCATGCGGCTCTCGAGTCTGGTTACGGCACGCCGAGCGCTTTCACTTCCATGTTCAGGAAAGCCTTAGGAATCACGCCAAGTTCGTATTTTAAGTAGACACGAAAACTTTAGTTATCAGGCCTCTCGAGATCACAATTATTTCCTGGAACATTATTCACGCTCTCCTGTGAACTGTTGGCGCGTCTGTCATCACCAGTCGTCTGCCGGCAATTCTGAATCGTCCTTCCAGCACGATTCGGATCGCCTCCGTGTATGACACGTGCTCCTGCTCCAGGATGCGGGCGGCCAGAGTGTGCTCGCTGTCTCGGTCGAGCACCGACACCGCTTTTTGCACGATGATCGCGCCGTGATCCAGTTCCTCATCGACGAAATGCACGGTGCACCCAGAAACTTTCACGCCGTAGGCGAACGCCTGCTCCTGCGCCTCGAGTCCGGGAAACGCCGGCAGCAGCGATGGATGAATATTCAAAATCCTCTGCGGAAACTGCCGCACAAACCATGGCGACAGCAGGCGCATGTAACCGGCCAGACAGACCAGATCGACCTGATGCTGTTGGAGCGCGGCCACGACATCGCGATCGTGCTCTTCGCGCGCTCGCCCTTTCGAGGGAATCACCAGCGCGTCGAGACCGCGTTCTCTCGCAATGGCGATTCCTGGCGCGTCTTTGCGGTTGGATATCACCACCGCGATGCGCGCGTCAGGGATGCGGCCCGCATCGACGCTGTCAGCGATAGCCACAAAGTTTGAACCGCGTCCGGAAAGCAGAATGCCGAGAGAGTGCATGAGAGTATGTCTTTTGAAATTCTTTTTCGCGCCAGTGCGCAGCGAATCTTCTTCGGAAAGAATGATAATTCACCCTAGGCCGGAGTTCCCTACCTTGTCGCGTTCTTTGCGACAGGATGCGGATTTGAATTTTTGTCCGCATGGATCCTGTAGGAACGAGCGCCCTCGCCCAACGGGAATCTCGCGAGGGATCGCCTGAGCCGTACGCGAGATCCCTCGCTCCGCCTGAAAAACGGCTGCGCTCGGGATGACGCCACGGCTTGGGATTCTTGGGATCGGGTTCCATCCAATTTCAAACCCGAAAACCCGTGGTGAGCCGAGACTAGACTAGCCCGCCGATTTTCCCCACGGCCTTCCAGACTCATCTTTGTGACGCATAACCTTGACCGAGCATGCGGGCAGGGCGGGCGAGGGCGCTCGGCCCCTACACGGTTGATGCCAATGGCGAGTATTATTCGACAGTGTGTTCCCCTCTCACTTCATGAATTGAGATGATGGCGGACTGAGGTGCTCAAACATGATCGCGTCCTTGGTCGCGTTGGTGCTTTTGTTCTCGCTGCCGCAGAAAGGCTCGTCTGATTCCCCAACGGATATGCAGCAGCGTGCTCATCAAGCAGCTGAGCGGCACAGGCAGGCCGCGATCCGGATCAACGATCTTGCCGCGCAAGTTCAGTCCGAGGCGGATGCCGAAGCTATGGTTCACGAGATCGCCGCTCTCTTCTCCAAGGAAATGCCGCCAGCGTGGCTTGCCAGCGGCATCAACCAGCGAGTGGCGAAAGCCGAATACCAATCCGCTCGCGACCCTGCCAACCGCATCCCTGAGCAGCGCATTGTCGAGGTGTGGAACCAATACGTTCGCGAGATTGGAGCGCCGGAGGAGACCTTCGTCACCACCGACGAGATTCATAACATGCGCGATGCCGAGCGCACGATAGCTGTACATCTGTGGGCGCGAGGACACCAGACAATCTGGATGATGCCGAACATCTATGCGGCAGGAGCGAACGATAAAGTTGCGGATGGCTGCCGGGCAGTTGAAACGATCCGCGTCATATACGACCTTGATCGGTTTCCCCAAAACCTACGTAGCGCACGCGACCGAGTACGAAGGGGTGTCTTGGTCTCCGAGCAAGTCAATCGTCCCGTGATAGATTCGACGCCAAAAAGAAGAGCAGGTGTTGTGTCGGCGCATTTAGACGACAATCCAGTTCGTTCTGCGGAAAGCCGCTACTTCCAGGAGCATGGCTCGCTTGCATACGATCAGTTGCTCAAGCGACTGTTCGATGAGCTTTTCCCAGCCGAATAATGAGGAGTGCACTCGCGCATCTGAGGAGCCGTTCAGTTCGCGGGCACACCGCCATACTTCTCCAGCCACTTCAGTTCTTCGCGCACCTTGATTTTGCCGTGCCAGGGATTCTTGTCGAGCGAGTGCCCTTCCCCGGGAAAGATCAGGAGCGCGTTGGGCACGCCCAGCGAGAAAAGCGCGTGTTCGAGCAGATAATCTTCGAGCACGGCCACGCGGATGTCGTCGGCGCCAGCCACCATGTGCGTGGGCGTGCGCACTTTTTCGATCTGGAAGATCGCGGCTTCGTCGTGATAGCGCTGCGGCGCTTCCCAAGGACGCCCGCCGAGAAAGTAGGCATCGTCGTACGTGGTGTCGTCGTTGCCCCAGTTGCCGACGTGCTCGACCGCGCCCGCTCCCGTGACCGCGGCTTTCCAGCGCGTGGTCTGCGTAATCAGCCAGTTGGTCATATATCCGCCGTAGCTGTAGCCGCCGACGGCAAGGTGGTCGGGATCGGCGATGCCGTCGTTCACCAGCGCGTCCACGCCTTCGAGAATGTCTTTGCCCGGACGGGAGACGATTACGGGAACGATCTCCTCCAGGAACTTGTCACCATAGCCGGTCGACCCGCGATAGTTGGGCTCGAACACCAGCCATCCGTTGGTGGCGGCGAGCGCGGCCCATTGATACCAATCGGCCTCGAAGTGATTGCCGTCGGCATCGGCCGGGCCGCCATGAATGAAAGTGAACATGGGCAGATGCCTGGCTTCGAACTTGCCTGGAGGATAGATCAGCATGCCTTCGACAGAGGTTCCATCGTCTGCCTTCCAGCGATAAGGCTTGCCCTGGGGAAGATCCTTTTCCGCCAGGAATCGATTGAACGACGTGATGGGGCGAGCCTCATCGAGTTTGTCGGCGCTCTCGGCGAGATAGATTTCTTGTGGTTTGTTCAGCGACGAATAGATGAAAGCGATGCGCGAGGAGTGCTCGTCCGTCGCAATGTCTTCGTACGTCCCCGGCCATCCTCTCAACTGACGGAGTGATTCCGACGGCTTGCCCACTAAGTACATGTGCACTTCCGTGCCGAGCCGGGCGGACGTAAGTACAGAATTGTCGGCGACGGAATAATGCTCGACCGACCCGATGAAATCCTTGCTCCACTGTTCGGTGTTGCCTGTTTCGGTATCGACCCAATAAAGATGCGGTTGCAAATCGCGGTAGGGACCGAGCGGATCGCCGACGTCGATGGTGAAGAAAATGTGGCGGCTGTCAGGAGCCCAGCGCGGGTGGGTTTCGACGGCCTGGTTGTGCGTGATACGGCGGGGCTCAACTGGAAGCGCCGCCGCCGCGCCGTGCCCAACCACTGCCAGATCGACGACGTAGATTTCGACATCGTCGTATTTTTCTTCACGCTGGTTGATGGCGTTGCTCAGAAGCGCAAGCTTCTGGCCATTCGGCGAGAAGAACAGCTTGTCGACGCGGAGTGGCGCGACTGCGATGGGCCGGGCTCCCGGAGTGAGGTCCGGTTGCTCGCTGGAGTCGTCTTTGTTGGCGTCGGCGTTGTTCGCGTCGATTTTCGCCGGCGCGGCAGCGTGGCGATCCAGAGCTTCGGAGAGATCGAGCGCGAAGATCGTGTCCCCGCGTTCAGCGGTCCGATATTGCACCACATCCTTCCATTCCTTCTTGTAGTCGTCTTTCTGCGTCTTGCTCCACGGCTGGCGCGTAGCGAAGTAGATGGTCCGCGAGTCAGCGGACCAGGAGAAGGCATGGACTTCTTCGTTTCCTTGCGTGATCGCGAAGGCTTCGCCGCCGTTGGGAGAGATGAGGTAGAGCTGGCTGGGAGGCTCATCTTTTGAGTCGTCGGAATCGGAATCGTCCGATTTTCGCGCGGCAGGTTTGCGGTCGGAGAGGAACGCGATCCAGCGTCCGTCGGGAGACCACTTCGGGTCGGAATCGTGTCCCGATTGCGTGAGTTGAATCAACGATCCGTCATTGGCGTTGCTACGATAGAGCCAGAGTTCTTTGCGGAAGATCTGCTGGTCCCAATCGGCGCGCTCGGTTTCGATCACGATTGAATTTCCGTCGGGTGAGATTTCGAGCGCAGGAAAGTTAACCGCGTTGAAGAATTCGTCGAGCATGAGCTTGGGTCTGACCGGACTTTCAGTTTGTGCGACGAGGATGGCTGGACAGGTCAGACTGAAAACGACGAGCAGGAGTTTCGAATGGATTCGCATAGGCCGGAAGCAAAGAGTTTATACAACCCGGACGGGGTGAAGGCAAGGGCGAAGCCAGCCGCTGGGTTGAACGATCGCAACTCGTGCAATGTTCGGAGAATCATCTGGGGACGGCCCCACTCGGCCGTCCGGTTCAGAGAAGCTCGACCACCCCGTCTTTCGATGATGCACGGCATCAGGGTGCAGGTTCGGCGTTCTTCAGCGCGTCGTCGATCGATTGTTCGCGATGAGGGGTGCTCTCGATGAGGTGCCATCCATCGTCGTACTTGCGAAAAGCGGCGGTAGATTTATAGCGCAGATCGGCAGAATAGAGGGCGGCGCCGATTTCGTTGAGCGGAGCCCATCGCCAGAGGAAATCAACGTCGGCGAAATTGCCTTGTTTGCTGATACCCGTCACGCCGAACAGTTCCCTTCTGGCAGCCGGAATTGTGAAGGACGGTTTGGTGGCATCGGCGGCCGGGATCAAGGCTCGAATCGTCTCCACACCGGAAGGAGTGAGCAGAACCTCCAGGCATGGTGGAGCGAGGCCGGCCGGACAGGGAGCGTTGTTGGTCGAGATCCAGCCATGATGCTCGAGGACGAGATATTCGGGCGCGGGATAATCCTTGGTGGAGAGAACTCCGGTCTCGAGGACGAATTGTTGCGGAGATCGGAAAGTTTCCGAAGCGGAGATCAAGTCTGCCGCGAGACGTCGCGAAAGGAAGTCGCGAGGAGAGCAGGAGAGACAGAGCAGCAGCGTCGTGATTGGGATCCATCCCTTTCTCATACGTTCGAACCCGGCGTCATCCTGAGCGCAGCCGGCATAGCGAGATCTCGCGCGCAGTGCAGACAAAGTTCCATGCGAGATCCCTCGGCTCGCTCGTAGAGGCGTGAGCCCTTCGGGATGACGACATCCTACGACTGGTACCGAACTTACAGAATTACAGACTGCTGATTGTAAACAAGCAGGAGCGTTTACGGGGTAGGAAAGGACGAGAGGCGATCTGGCCGTCGAATTCGGGGGCCCAGCGTCCCGGAATCCGCGCCGAGCAGCGCGGGCAGCAGCCCTCGGGCGTGAGACGGTAATCCCGGATGAAGTATCCGTAGCGGCTGATCAGCATTTCGCCGCACTGCGGACAGCGCGTGTTTTCCAATTCGCCGACCATGCCGGGAAGATTGCCGGCGTAGATGTGGCGCAGGCCGGCGGAGCGTCCGATTTCGGCGGCGCGCAAGAGATCCTGCGGGGTAGTGTCGCGCTCGTCTTCGCCTTGCATCTTATAGTCGGTGTGGAACGCGGTTACATGCCAGGGGATGTCGACCGAGATATTGGCGAGAAATTCGGTGAGCTGGCGCAACTCGTCATCGGAATCGTTGAAATTGGGAATGAGGAGCGTGACGATCTCCAGCCAGAAGCCGATTTCGTGAATGCGGCGAATGCTTTCGAGGATGGGAGCGATGCGGCCGCCGAGTTCGTGATAATGGCGATCGCTGAAACTCTTGAGATCGACCTTGTACAGATCGATCCAGGGACGCAGAAATTCGAGCACCTGCGGCGTGGCATTGCCGTTAGAGACGAATCCGGTAAGAAGCCCAGCGGCTTTGGCTTGTTTGAAAACGGCGACGGCCCACTCGCTGGTAATCAGCGGCTCATTGTATGTACTGACCAGAACTTTGGCGCCTTGGTCGAGAGCATCGCGGACGAGGTCCTCGGGCGAAACTTCGAGCGGAGGCGAGATGGCATTGGGATCGCGCAGCGCCTGCGACGTGACCCAGTTCTGACAATACCCGCAATGCAGGTCGCAACCGAGCATGCCGAAGCTATAGGCGAGCGCGCCGGGATACGCGTGGAAAAATGGCTTTTTCTCGATGGGATCACACTGCATGCCGGCGGTGTATCCCCAGGGAACGTACAGCGTGCCGCCGCGATTGAAGCGGACTTTGCAAACCCCGGGCTGGCCTTCGGGAATGGGACAGGAGTGGCCGCAGGAAAAACAGCGGACGCGGCTGTTTTCGAGCCTCTGGTATAGAGAGGGATCGGCCTCGCGGACCCTTTCCTCGAGAACGGCGCGGAGGGTAGGCATGATTCCTCTACATAAATTTTAGCTCGGTTTTCGGTTTGGCGAAGCAAGATCCTACTTCTGGCAAAACAGGGGCCAGAAGTGAGGCAGGCGGCTCCGGCTTGGCTCGCTGGGGAGGTGGGCCCGCCGGACAACGGCCGACCATAGCACGCGAAAACCGCGCCGCGGCGACCGTCTCTGCATGATGCGACGTTCAGCGGGCGGGGCTGGGCTTGGAGTTTCCACTTCGCTCATCCAGCCAGCGGCTGGCGTTCAGCTCGATGGAAGTGGCCTGGGAGTGGGTCAAGCGCGCGGCGATCAGCGGGGCTAAAACTTTGCTGTTTTCGTCGCCATTGGCGCGCGCCAGTACCATCCAGAAGTAGGCTTGGCTGAGATTTTGTGGGATATCACGACCGCGGAAGTACAGCGATCCCAGCTTGGACTGGGCCGCGACGTTGCCGCGCTCGGCCGCTTTGGTGAACCATCGCACGGCTTGCTGCTCGTCGGGTTTCACGCCCTCGCCCGTGACATAGCGCAGGCCGAGAGAGTTTTGCGCAGCGGAATCGCCGTTGTCTGCCATTTGCTCGAGTTGCTCGATAGAGGCGGTTGCGATACTGGGCGATGGGTCAGGAATGTTGGAAGTGGTTGTACCAGACGAAGCCAGCACGCTCTGCAAGTGCGCAGCCCCGTGGCTATGAATCTTGCTCTGAAGGATGGGGGCCAGCGTGTAGCCGAGCACCAATGCGATCACGGCAGCAACACCGATGAGCAGAATCAGCAGGGAACGCGGAAGGCTGATGCCTCCGGAGTCTTTCTCTTCGTCGGGCGCAGCTTCAGGGTTCTGGTCATGTGCGGAAGCAAACAGCACACTCCCGGGTTTGGGCGTGAAAGTTTCGACCGGAGGCGCGGATTCCAGTTGTGGAAGGTTCTCAGCGCGCGCGGCGCGATTTACCGCAGCCAACACGGTTTCCGCGAGGCGCTGTAACACGCGACTATCATTCTCGGTAAAAGCGCTGGGCTGCGACGAAAAAGCTTCCACGATGCCAATCGATTTTTCACCTACACGCACTGGCGCCGCGAGGATGGAGCGAATCCCGAGAGCGCGGCAGCTCTCCTGGTCCACGCGAGAATCCGTTTCCGCATCCTGGCAGCGAAGCAGCCTTCCCGTGCGCACGCACTCGGCGGAAAAACCGGTGCTGAGTTGCAGGCGAGCGCCGACAGGCGGAGCGTCGGGTCCGGAACTGGCGCGGCAAATCATGAATCCTGGATCGGAATCCGTCAGCGCGATTGCGGCTCCCGACGCATGCACCAGAGTCTCAGCACGCGACGCGAGCAACTGCAGAGCACCCGCGAGATCAGATCCAAGACCTTCGACTTCACTCTGTACCGCGCTGACCGCTGCCAATTTGTCGGTATAGCTGGGACGGATGGGAACGTGATCCGGGGGAGAAGGAAGGGGTTCGGCATTGGCCGCGCCAGCCATGGCATTGAGAAACAGCCATTCGCGCAAACGCAGCAGCGAGAGCGGGCGCAGTTCGGAAAAACGTAGGCCGGTACGGCCCGACGCATTCGACCAGACGACTTGTCCCGTAGTGTAAATGTGATCAGAACATTCAGCGAGATCCAGACACAGATTCACCCGCTGCCCGATTTCGAGCGGAGACTGGCACTGAATGGCGATGCCATCTTCGCTAAGATCCACAATCTCGTGAAGCTCGAGCATCGGGTTTCTGGATTCGTTGCTGAAGCTGGCATAAGCCGGTGTTTGGATGCGATGGCGAACGCGACGACGGCGATTCGGTGGGGTAGTTTTGAAAGAGGACGTCGGAGCCGCCATACAACACCCTGGAATTGTGCTGCTACATATTAACCCGGGAACCGGGAAAAGTAAGTACCAAAGAATAGGGCAAAAAACGATTTGTCCGAAAACTGGAATAGCCGGCCTTCGTTCGGACCTGTCCTACAGATTTTGGAGCCCGGCAGACCCTCGTCCGGGGGCAACGTCCGGGTGGCGGGCGAGGTTGCTCAGCGCTCCAGAGCCGGTTAGGCGATTCGGCGGGAGTTCTGTGCGCGTTGCAGGCTGGAGATGCGCGAGATGGCCGCGACCATCATGCCGGAAAGCAGTTGCATCGTGGCCACATCGCGATCGTCAAAAGCGCCGGGGGACGTGGACAGGACCTCAAATACGCCCAGGGTCCGGCGGTAATGACGGAGAGGCGAGACCAGGATGGAGCGAACTCCCAGGCGGCGGCAACTGGCCAGGTCGACGCGGGGATTACGTTCGGCGTCGAGGCAGAGCATGATTTCGCCGGAACGCACAGCTTCGGCTGAGATGCCACCTTCGGTTTGCAGGCGTACGCCAAGGTCAGGTGCGGTTCGCCCGGCGCGGGCCCGACAGACGATTTCTTCGCCGGAGCGCAGGGCCATGGCCGCACCCGTCGCTCCCGTGAGATGTTGCGCCCGCTCGGTGATCGCGCTGATCGCGGGTTCGAGATCGAGCTCTGCAGGTTGGATCTCTAATTCTTCGGGAACGGAGACGGCATGGAATCCGGAAGCGGGGTGGGCGGCATTGGCCACGCGAAGCTGACTGCGCAGAGCAAGCGACGGCATGCGAGAATGCTCGGCAAACTCGTCATCGAAGGCCGGATCAGGAACCGTGCGGAGAAGATCGCGAACCAGATTATTGAGTTCGGCATCGGTGATCAGGTGAGCAGTTTGCTGGTGGCGCAGCGATCCCCCGAGAACGCGCGAAAGTCCGATAAGCGATTGACTGCCACAGGCTAGGCAATAGGACTTGTTATTCGCGCTGATCAGCTCACATTGCACACAGAAGGTAGCGGATTGAAGAGGAACAAAATTAACATCCTTAAATTTCGACCCGCACACAGACTTGCTGAACATGATTGCGAAATCCTCACTGGTTTCACGGTGCAGTCGAAGGTAAATAGACTCAGCGGAAGGAAAAAGTGACGATGCAGGTTCCCATGTGGAAAATGTAGCGCAGACGGAACTTGCGTTTTTGTGCGGTTGCTTGGACGTTGAGGAATGCAGGCCGTCGCAGTGTAACTTCTCCTTCAGCTGACTTCTTCTTATGTGATCCGGCGCTCTCTGTGGTTAAATGAAGAGCGATGGCAGAAGCCAAAATCCGCGTGCTCGTGGCCAAGCCCGGGCTGGATGGGCACGATCGCGGGGCGAAAGTCATTGCCCGCGCCCTGCGCGATGCCGGCATGGAAGTAATCTACACCGGGCTGCGCCAGACGCCAGAAATGATCGTCACTGCCGCGCTGCAGGAAGATGTGCAAGTCATTGGGCTTTCCATTCTTTCCGGCGCCCATAATGCGATCGTCCCGCGCGTGATGCATCTCCTGCGGCAAAACAAGATGGAGGACGTGCTCGTGCTCGTGGGCGGCATCATCCCCGATCAGGACATCGATGGCCTGAAAAACGCCGGGGTGGCCGCAATCTTTCAGCCGGGCACGGCCATGGACAATATCGTCCAATTCATCCGCTCGAACGTGAAGCGGCCGGGCGTGCCGGCGGCCGGTTGATGACCGCCATCGACGTCCACCGCCTGCGCGAGCTTCTTTCGGGCACGGTCGGCCCTGCGCCCTGGTATTGGAAGACTTTCCCGTCCTTTCGCTCTCTCGCTGGTCAGCGTTTTCTCTGGACGCATCACGGCGACACCGGTCCGATCGCACACCTCGTCACACTCGGGATCGAGCAAGATTCCGAGCATGTTCGCCTCGCGCTCAATACTTACTGTCGCCCCCTTCTTGCGCTGCCACATTTCCTCGGCGTCTGGTGCCCCGAAGGACGAAACATTCGGGTCACATGTTTTGATCCCGACCAGCTTAAGGCATTCGACCTGGCCGAAGTCGCAGGCTGGTTCAAACAATCGTCCGACCGCATCTATGCGAGAACCGCTCCGATTGCGGATTTCGAAATTCCGCTCTCTCTGGCGTCGGGTACGCACAAGATTGACGCGCCGGCCGAATTGCGCACCGTGGATGAATTGATCGTTCCCACGAGCTACAAGGCGATGTCGAAGGACGATCCCGCATTCGCCATTTTTGTTCTGTACCTGAACGCCGGGCTGGTCGAGGTTCTGCCGCAGAAGTGGCTCACAGCTGCGCAATATCAGGTCGGCAAGCAATGGATCACACGCGCCGCCCGCGATCCCGAGTCGCATCGCATTTTCGGCGAATGCTTTGGCGTGGGCACCTTTCTGCTCGAAGAGGACGGCTGCCGGTTGGCGGACTGGATCGAACGAAGCTCGTAAAGCGCAGCTCGCCTAAGATGCCAGGAACAACGCTCCATCTGGAACGGAAAGACGATGTTCACATTCTTCGCCTTCAATCGGACGATGGAACCAATCGCCTGACCAAAGCGGCGGTTCTGGCTACGAGTGACACGGTGCGCGGACTGTCACGTTCGGCGCAGGCGCTGATCATCATCGGCAATGATCGATTCTTCTCTGCCGGAGCAGATCTGGTTGAAATCGCGGCCCTCAGCGGGTCGGAAGCGTACGAATTCTCGAGGATCGGCCGGGAACTGATGGGATTGATCGAGGACTTCCCGGCGCCGGTTTACGCCGCGATTTCCGGCTACTGCATGGGAGGAGGGCTCGACCTTGCTCTCGCGTGCCGTTACCGCATCGCTTCACGGCACGCGATCTTTGGCCATCGTGGGGCCGCCTTGGGACTAATCACCGGCTGGGGAGGAACGCGGCGCCTGCCGCGCTTGATCGGCAAAGCTTACGCGGTCGAAATGTTCATAACCGCTGAGAAGATTGCAGCGTCGCGCGCCCTCGAAATCGGCCTTGTCGATGCCATTGCCGATGATCCTATCGCCGAGGCAGTGCATCGAATTGTTGGTCAGCGTGGAAAGTGAGCAATCCCGAGATTGCCCCACGAACGTTTGCGCCACCGCGTCCGCGTGGTATACCGTATTCAGTCCGTTTTTCGAGCTGTTTTCTGAAATATGGCCGATCGCAGTGAAATTTCCGAGGCGAATTCCGCCGCTCTCGACAACGTGCTGACGACGAAAGCCGATCCCACCTCGGCGCGTTTCGAAGCCAACATGCGCTTCCTCGCCGATCTGATGTCGCAGGTGCGGAATGAAGAGGAAACGATCTCCGAAGGAGGCGGGCAAAAAGCAATCGACAGCCAGCATGGCAAAGGACGCTTGACCGCCCGCGAGCGCATCGAGCGGCTAACCGATCCGGAGACGTTTTTCGAACTCGGTCTCTATGCCGCGCACCGCATGTACGAAGAATGGGGCGGCGCTCCTGCCGCCGGCGTGATCACCGGGCTGGGGCGCATCCATACGCGGCTGGTCATGATCATAGCCAACGATGCCACGGTCAAAGCCGGGGCATTTTTCCCGATGACCTCGAAGAAGGTCATCCGTGCCCAGAACATTGCGATCGATAACCGGATTCCCACGATTTACCTGGTCGACTCTGCCGGGGTTTTTCTGCCGCTGCAGGAAGACGTCTTTCCCGATACCGACGACTTTGGACGCGTCTTTCGCAACAATGCCGTGATGTCGGCGTTGGGTATTCCGCAGATCGCCGCCATCATGGGCATGTGCGTCGCTGGCGGCGGGTATCTGCCGGTGATGTGCGATAACCTCCTCATGACCGACGGCAGCGGATTGTTTCTTGCCGGCCCTGCGCTGGTGCAGGCGGCGATCGGCCAGAAAGTTTCGGCTGAGGAACTTGGCGGGGCGGCGATGCATTCGGCCATCAGCGGAACGATTGACTTCCGCGAACCGAATGATGAGGCCTGCATCGGGCGCATTCGCTCGATCGTCGAAAAATGGGGATATCGCCGGCTTTCGCCCTGGGACCGCAAAAAACCGGTCGAACCTGCATATTCTGCGGAGGAGATTTATGGCATCTACGATTCTTCTCCGGCGCGTCCCTATGACATGAAAGAAATTCTGGCTCGGGTGCTCGACGGCAGCCGCTTCGACGAATACAAGCCGGAATACGGAAAGACCCTTCTTTGCGGGTACGGACGCATCGGAGGCTTTGCGGTCGGAGTCGTCGCCAATCAAAAGCTGCACGCTCAGCAGACCGATCACGAAGGCCGCAAGATCATGGAATTCGGCGGAGTGATCTACACCGAGTCGGCCGAGAAAGCAGCGCGCTTCATCATGGACTGTAATCAGAATCTGATTCCGCTGGTCTTCTTCCATGACGTCAACGGATTCATGGTTGGCCGCGACGCCGAGTGGAGCGGGATCATCAAGGCGGGCGCGAAGATGGTGAATGCGGTTTCAAATTCCGTCGTCCCGAAGATTGCCGTAATCGTGGGTGGATCGTTCGGCGCCGGGCATTATGCCATGTGCGGGAAGGCTTATGATCCGCGTTTCGTTTTCGCTTGGCCGACGGCTCGCTACGCGGTGATGAGCGGCGATTCGGCTGCGGGAACGCTAGTCGAAATCAAAGTCAAGCAGCTCGAGCGCGGAGGTAAAAAGCTCAGCGAAGACGAAAGAAAAGAGCTTTACGAATCGGTGAAACGGACCTACGACGAACAGACCGATCCGCGTTATGGTGCGGCGCGGCTGTGGATCGATAAGATCATCGATCCCATGGAGACGCGGGAAGCCATCACCCAAGCCCTGGAAGCGGCAGCGCTGAACCCCGATGTGCCCGAGTTCAAGGTAGGAGTGCTGCAAACATAAGCTCAACTTCATTGCTGATTTACGCGAGTCAACGCGGATTCTGGAGGTCCTTGATTTTTGATCCGTGTTAATCCGTGAAATCCGTGGCCAAGAAGTTTATGCAGAATCTGGTCAAACTCGTCGAATGTCCGCGTGATGCCTGGCAAGGGCTGAAGGGCATCATTCCGGCCGATTTGAAGGGCGACTATCTGAAAGCCTTGATCAGCGCTGGATTCAAGCATATTGATGCAGTTTCGTTCGTTTCGCCGAACGCCGTTCCACAAATGGCCGATTCCGAGGAAGTCTTGAAGCAACTCGATCCGCCGGATGATGTTGAGATCATCGGCATCGTGGTGAACGAAAAAGGCGCACAGCGTGCCATCGAAACTAACGCTGTCTCAACGCTCGGATTTCCGTATTCGATCTCCGAAACTTTTCTGCGCAAGAATCAGAATCAATCGCCGGAAGATTCGCTTGATGAACTTGAAAAGATTCAGAAGAAAGCCGATGACGCGCGCCTGAACACTGTCGTTTACATTTCGATGGCATTTGGCAATCCCTACGGCGATGCCTGGAGCCCCGACGAGGTGCTCGAAGCCATCGCCCTGCTCGAAGCCGAAGATCTGCACATGATCTCGCTGGCGGATACGGTTGGACTGGCAAGTCCGCCGCAGATCAGCGATCTGGTGGGTGCGGTGATGTCGAAGTTTGGCTATGTGGAAATCGGAGTGCACTTGCACAGCCGGCCGAATGAGGCGAAAGAGAAAATTCTGGCTGCGTTCGATGCCGGATGCCGCCGCTTCGATTCCGCATTAGGCGGGCTGGGTGGATGCCCGTTTGCGCAGGACGAACTGGTTGGTAATATCCCGACGGAAAAAGTTATCGAGGCGCTCACCCTGCGCGGCGCCGAGTTACCGAAGTTGAAGCCGCTTGACCCGTTGTTGAGAGCGACGGCAGGAATCGGAGCGAAATATTCCGCTTCGCAGGCGGCAGATTAGCTTCGAAGAGAATCCGTGCAATTCCGCGAGAATCCGGTGCACAGATGAATTACAAAACGCTTCAACTCGCATTCGAAGCAGGGGTTGCGACGATTACGCTGAATCGTCCGGAGAAGCGCAATGCCATCAGCTTCGAATTGATTGATGATCTGGTGCGCGCACTCGGCGAAGTGGCCAAGTCCGACGTGATCGTTCTCATTCTTACCGGCGCCGGAAAAGCGTTCTGCTCGGGCATGGATCTGGAAAATCTCAAAGCTCTCCTGGACCGCACGCCTGAGCAGAACCTCGAAGACTCGCGCACAATGGTGCGGTTGTTTCGATCGCTGTATGAATTTCCCAAGGTGACGATCGCCGCGGTGAACGGTCCGGCAATCGCCGGCGGCACCGGGCTTGCGCTGTTGTGCGATTTCACACTGGCCGTTCCCGAAGCCAAATTTGGATACACGGAAGTTCGCATCGGCTTCGTGCCCGCCATCGTTTCTACGTTTCTCTTGCGCCAGGTTGGAGAAAAACACGCGCGTGACCTTCTTCTTACCGGACGGATTTTCGACGCCGAAGAAGCATCTCGTCTGGGACTGGTCAGGGAGGTCGTGTCTTCCGAAACTCTCATGATTCGCGCTCGCGAACTGGCCGCGCTCCTGATGCAAAACAGCCCAACCTCTCTGCACGCGACCAAGAAGCTGCTCAACGACCACGCCCGGGCGGAACTTGATCAGCAAATCGAAGCGGCCCTTCGCGAAAACGCCGGCGTCCGCACCACGGCCGATTTCCGAGAAGGGATCTCTTCCTTCCTGGAAAAACGCAAGCCGGTCTGGACGGGTAAATGAGCGCAAATCACCGGTCCGTTCTCAATGAAACTCGCCTGCGCGTGCGCTACGCCGAGACCGACCAAATGGGGGTGGTCTATCACTCAAACCATTTCATCTGGTTCGAGGTGGGGCGCGTTGAACTCATGCGCCAAATGGGATTCTCGTATCGCGACCTCGAGCGGGACGAAGGACGCTTTATCGCCGTGGCCGAAGCGAAATGCCAGTACCGCTCGCCCGTGTTTTACGATGAGGAAGTCGTGATTCGCACGTGGCTAAAAAGTGTACGCGATTCCGTCATTGTCTTCAACTACGAGTTGCTGCGCGCTGACGCCGACACGCTGTTGGCCGAAGGTGAAACTCTACACCTGGTGACCGACTCGAATATGAAGTTGGCCAAGTTGCCGGAAAAATATCTGAAGGTTTTTCGCTCCGCGGTGCACAGGAAAAAACCCGAGAAAGAAATTGAACGCTCTGCACATTAACGGAAACGATCTCACGCTGGATGACGTTCGCGAAGTCGCCGAAGGACATCGCCCGGTGCTGCTCCTGCCCGAAGCTCGCGTGGCCGTGCAGCGGGCTCGTGCTGTGGTCGATCAGATTGTCGCTGACAACAAGGTCGCCTATGGCATCACCACGGGAGTCGGGAAACTAAGTGAGGTTCGCATTCCGCCGGATCACGTCCGCGAACTGCAGCTGAATCTCATCCGATCGCATGCCTGCGGGGTGGGTGAACCACTCTCCGCGGCCGAAACTCGTGCCATGATGCTGTTGCGCGCCAACTCGCTCGCCAAAGGCCATTCCGGCGTTCGCCCGATCGTGATCGATACGCTGTGCGAGATGCTCAACCGTGGCATAACGCCCGTTGTCCCTTCGCAAGGGAGTGTGGGTGCGAGCGGCGATCTCGCTCCTCTGGCGCACTTGGCCCTTACGCTCATCGGCGAAGGCGAATGCTGCAATGAGAAGGGCATACGCGTTCCCGGCGGCGAGGCTCTGAAGTCAGCACAAGTCAAACCGCTCGTGCTTGAAGCGAAAGAGGCGATTTCGCTGATTAATGGCACGCAAGCCATGCTTGCCGTTGGGACTCTTGCTCTGCTGACGGCGGAAACGCTGGTCGATTCTGCCGATGTGATTGGCGGCCTTACCTGCGACGCACTCAAAGGCACCGACGCGGCTTTTGACGAGCGCATTCAAAAGGCACGGCCACATTCGGGCCAGATCCGGTCCGCCGCCAATCTCCGTCACATGCTCGCAGGCAGCCAAATCCGAGAGTCCCATCGACAGTGTGGACGAGTGCAGGACGCGTACTCGCTGCGCTGCATCCCCCAAGTTCATGGTGCGGTTCGCGACACGCTCGCGCATTGTCGGAACGTGTTTGAGACCGAGACCACTTCCGCTGTCGACAATCCGCTCGTGTTCGTGACCGATCCCGATGAGGCCCAGGGTGACGTGATCTCTGGCGGAAACTTCCACGGCGAACCGCTCGCCTTCGCTCTGGATTTTCTTGCGATCGCCCTGAGCGCCCTTGCCGGAATCAGCGAACGGCGCATCGAACGGCTGGTGAATCCTGCGCTCAGCGAAGGGTTACCGGCCTTTCTCGCTCCCGGTGCGGGTCTCAACTCGGGATTCATGCTTGCCCAGGTTACGGCAGCGTCGCTGGTCAGCGAGAACAAGGTGCTGGCTCATCCCGCGTCTGTCGATTCCATTACGACATCGGGCAACAAAGAAGATTACGTTTCGATGGGAATGACTGCGGCGATTAAGCTGAGGAAAGTGGTCGAGAATACGCGCAACGTGCTGGCCATCGAAGCCATGGCTGTGGCGCAGGCGATAGATTTTCTCGCTCCGTTGAAAACCTCCAAACTCGGACAAGCCGCGCATGCCGTCATTCGTTCCGTTTGTCCGACGATGGAAAAGGATCGCGCCATGTACCAGGACATCGCGAAAATCTCCGGCCTGATCGCTAGCGGGAAACTGGCCAATATCTTCCGATAGTTTCGCACGTGGGTGCTCCGCTTCTGGCTGCCTTTGACAGAAATGGGGATCGAATGGACTCGCAGCGGAGTACTGCCGCCGGACGAAAAACATGAAAACTCTGACCGAATATCTGAAATTTCACACGAAGACGCATCGCGCATACATCCACATCACACCGCAGGTCGAGGAAATTGTGCGCAGAAGCGGCGTCAAAGAAGGGATGGTGCTGGTTTCGGCGATGCACATCACCGCTGGCGTTTATGTCAACGATAACGAGACTGGCCTTATCGAAGACATCGACGAGTGGCTGGAACATCTTGCACCTTTTCGTGAAGATTACAGGCATCATGAAACCGGCGAGGACAACGGAGACTCACACTTGAAAGCTCTGCTGATTCACCACGAAGTCATCGTGCCGATCACCGCCGGGAAACTCGATCTCGGCACCTGGCAGCGCATTTTTTACGCTGAATTCGATGGCCAACGCGACAAGCGTGTCATTGTGAAAGCGATGGGGGAGTAGAAATCCAGGCTAGCTGCAGATCGGTGGCCGTACCCGATGCAAATCTGAATTTCCAAATGTCTCCGTGGTAAATAGGTAGTTCCGCCTGTTATTCTTTCCGTCCAAAAGGAGAATCATGTCTGCGGATTTGCAGGGACGCAACGGCGTTGTCTTCGGAGTCGCAAACAAGCGGTCGATCGCGTGGTCGATCGCGCAAGGCCTGCACGGCGCCGGCATGAAACTGGCGATCACGTATCAGAACGAGCGTCTGGAGCAGGAAGCCAAAGACCTCATTCTGTCGCTGCCCGGCGCCGAAGCCTATATGTGCGACGTTACCAAGGACGACGAAATCGCCCGCCTGTTCGAGCAACTGAAAGAGCGCTATGGCAAACTCCACACCCTCGTGCATTCGGTCGCCTATGCGCCGGCGGACGAGCTCAAAGGCGATTTCCTCAACACCAGCCGCGAAGGGTTTCGTGTTGCGCTCGACGTTAGCGTCTATTCGCTGATCGCAGTTGCGCGAGCCGCCGTTCCGCTGATGACCGAGGGCGGATCGATGATCACCATGACGTACTACGCTTCAGAAAAAGTTGTTCCGCGATATAACGTGATGGCAGTGGCCAAAGCCGGGCTGGAATGCAGCGTGCGTTATCTTGCTTACGAACTGGGCAAAGAACGAATTCGGGTGAATGCCATCTCTGCAGGACCGATCAAAACCCTTGCTGCTCGCGGCATTGCGGGCTTCGGCGACATGTTGCGCGAGCATGAAGAGCGGGCGCCGCTCGGCCGCCGCGTCGAGGTCGAAGAAATCGGTTCCACCGGTGTCTTTCTGGCCTCGGACGCAGCCAGCGGTATCACGGGCGAAGTACTCTACGTCGACTGCGGGTATAACATCATGGGGTTCTGATGCCTGTAAAAGTGAAGATTGGCACGGGTGCGCCATCTTAAAATCACGGGTTTTGGGCAGCGATTCGACCGAGTTAGAGTTGAAGACAAGTTCGTGCGTAGCGCCAGCGACTCAGTCGATCACGCGGATTGTCCGGTCGTTTTCGCCCGCGCGCTCCAGTACGATCTCCAGGTCCCGCTCGCGCACGAAGCGTGGGAATTTTTCTCCCCACTCGATCAGCAGAATGCTGTCTTCCTCCCGCAGGTCATCAAGCGCGAGGGTATCGAGTTCGCGCTGCGTATCCACGCGATAAAGATCAATGTGATAAAGAATGGCTTGTGGCCCGCGATATTCATGCACCAGCGTGAATGTGGGGCTGGTGACGTCCTCTTCAGCGGCAGCATGGAATGCCGCCGCGATTCCCTTTACCAATGTGGTCTTTCCTGCTCCCAGATCCCCACGCAGCAGCGCCAGCTTCGGAGGCGCAAGCAGATCCGCCAGCGTCCGCCCGAAGGCGATCGTTTCGTCGGCGGAGCGAGTCGTGACCTCGCGCAACAGTCCTCCCGCTTTGCCGGCGGTCATGTAAGCAGTATAACGATACGCGTGGGACAACAACTTGGGCTTTCGGGGCGAGCAAGGCAAGCAAGACACGATGCCAAGTACAGACAATGACGGAGGGATTTTGCGGGCCTCACGCAAGGGTGAATCCCGAAAAAACATGGAAGGATAATTTCGCGAAGGAGTTTATTATGCCGAGAATATGCTCGGCTTTATTCCCGGCGCGCTGCGCGCAACCACATGCTCAAGCGAGGTACGCAATCGGCGATGGTCCTCGTCCTCCAGCGCCACGAAGCGGAACGCCTGCAACACGCCATCGAGCGTTTTTCGCATCGGGCTCAGGACTTCAGCCATGCCGTGCACCGGCCCGGCCTGGGTTTGGAACGCGACTTCCACGAAATCGCCCTGGCCGAGAGATTCGGCCAAGCGCAACAGGCCGCCAGTCGCCGATATAGTTTGGAGTTTTGCTTTGGTGCGCCGGCCGTCTTCCAGACGAATCGCAGCCAGGACTGAATCTCCTAGCTGGACCCGGGCGGCGCGCCGCGAAGGGTGCGGGTGGGGGAAGTGGGTCATATGCAAACTGAACTATCGCACCATCCCCTGTTGCGTAATAGATTACTGAAGCCCCTCGTCCAAATTCCGCACTGCAAGCCTGGACTGACGATACCGACCCATCAGAGGGCAAAGGGGTTAGCCGATGTTAACCAAATTGATAATGTCCGAGAGGGCAGCACCGTGAATCAGGGCACTTCGTGCCCACGAGTTCCCCTAAGATTTACCATGATTCCCTGCTCAACAAAGGAACATCATGACTCGCATAATCGCCCTCGCCGTCCTCCCGATATTGTTTCTTGCGGTGTTTTCTTTTGGCCAAACCACAGCTGAGCATCCTCCGCTGCGGGTTGCCATTGTTGGCCTGGTTCACGGACACGTGCACGGTTTTCTCGACCACTCCCGGCGCAGCCCTGAAGTCGAAATTGTCGCGGTTGCTGAACCTGATCGCCAGCTGCTGTCACAAGCCGGTTCGCGCTACGGTTTTGAGCCGTCACAATTGTTTACCGATTTTGAGAATATGCTCGTCAAAGCGCATCCGCAGGCGGTGCTCGTCTACACCAACACTTACGATCATCGCCGGGTTGTGGAAGTCTGCGCTCGTCACGGTGTTCCGGTGATCATGGAGAAGCCATTGGCGGTCAGCCTGGAAGATGCGCTCGCCATTCAGAAAGCTGCAGAGGCTGCGAAGATTCACGTTCTCCTCAACTACGAGACTTCCTGGTATCGGAGCAATCATGCCGCTTACGATTTTGTTCACGACGGTTCGCTCGGCGAAATTCGT
>JASHPL010000479.1 GCA_030038125.1 Candidatus Sulfotelmatobacter sp. | reverse complement strand
GTGATGAAGCGTCCACTGTCTTTCGGCCAGCACTGCAGAATGGGGAAGTCGAGCAGCGAGAACTTGTCGCGCTTGATCACTTCCTTGCACGGACCGCTTGATACCGTGCGGGGGAAGAACTTGCCAGCTTCCGTGAGCAGCGGAATCATTTTGAGCTTGTCGAGGAATCCCTGCGGCGACTTCACATCCATAAACATACGGATGCGATCGGCGACCTCGTCCAGCGACTTCACTCCCAGCGCAAGTTTCATCCGCGCTTCAGAGCCGAATTGATTGATCAAGATTTGCGAGCCGGGATAGCCCTTGACGTTTTGAAAGAGCAGCGCCGGGCCGCCAGCCCGCCGGATTTCGCCTGGCCGGACAGCCGAGGCCGACTGTCCCCACAAGTGCAATTTCGAGACCCGATCGGTAATCGCAGCAATCTCAAGAATCGGATCCACTTCAGTCTGAACCCGCTTGAGTTCGTGGGCACGTTCAAGCGCGGCAATCCATTGGCGAAGGTCGTCGAAAGGCAAAGTCTTTCCTCGGTGGAGCGACGGAAGATTATACGAGATCACAACTTCTTCGCCGCGGATTCAGACGGATTCCGACAGATCGAAAATGCAGGGTTTTCTGGAGAGCGGAAAGTCAAGTCCTCGAACGTGGACTTCCTGCACTGAAAATGGAGCCAAGAGAGCGTAAACAACTCATTCAAATGGCGCTCACGGTATTTAAGTGGTGTGCAAATGATTCCATGTATCTTATTGTATATAAACGGTTTACATATGCGAGTTAAATCGGTTTAACTTGCCAGCACAGCTCCTCGAATTTGGAATGAAGTTTCCCCTTGAGCGAGACGCGGATCGTTGCATCACGAGTCCCGGAAGCTCCGCGCGAAGTATTTCTGACGGCCATCGCCTCGTCGATCCTTGAATCTTCTACAGGTGTCAGGACGCCTTCGTCTGCGCCCCAGTGAGCAAAACTCGAAACCTCGAGAGTGTGATTTTAATCACACACCTAAGTGAGCGCTTCTGTTTACCCTGACCAGCTAAGGAGCGACAATGGCCTCGGCTTGACGCTGTGGATCAAGCCGCGGATCGGCAACTTGGGGTAAACTCATGGAATTCAAGGCGGATAACCTTCGGTTCAAGCTCTATCCCCGTGGGCGCCAGAACTGGGAACTGCGTACCGGTAACTGATTTATGTCACTGCTTTGGCTGCGCTTCGCATTGGCGTGCTATTTCATCGGGCTGGTTTATGCCTTTGTAGCGCTCTCGCGCACCAGCGAGCTTTTCAGCCGCATCGCGCTGCATGCGGCTAGTCTCGGCATGGTCTTCCATTTCGTTTCACTGGTTGAGGTTTTCCTTTCCGGACAGGTCGTCTGGGTTTCAGTTCACAATGGCGAATCGCTGCTGGCGTTTCTTTCCATGACCTTTTTCATGGTCATTTATGCGGTCTATCAGACGACGTCGCCCGGTGTGGTGGTGTTTCCGGTCGTATTCTTCTTAACCTTTGTCGCCGCGATCGGAGAGCAGCCGGTGCTGCTCACGCAATTCGTTTCGCATAAAGGGTGGCTGATCGCGCACATCATCCTGATCTTCACTGGATACGCGGCGCTGGTGCTCAGCTTCGGCGCAAGTTTGCTTTATTTGCTGCAGGAGCGGCGGCTGAAATCGAAGAAGCCCACGAGCATGATTTCATTCCTGCCCGCGCTCGAAGTCATCGACCAGATCGGCTATCGCTCGCTGTTGCTGGGCTTCCCCTTTATGACGCTCGGCCTGATTACCGGCTCGGTGGTAGCGCTCACCACCTATGGGCGGATCGATTTTCTTGATCCCAAGATTCTGCTTTCGCTGCTGATGTGGGTGGTTTACATGGTGATGGTGTTCACGCGCTGGAACTCCGGCTGGCGCGGCCGGCGCGCGGCATTTCTTGCGACCTTTACCGTAGTGGCCGCGCTGGCGGCGTGGGCGGCAAATTATTTCTCGGCGATGCACAGGTTTGCCTCATGAGATTTCAGCTCATCGGCGTGAACCACAAGAGCGCACCGCTGGAGGTTCGCGAGCGGCTGGCGATCCCGGAGAAGCGCTTGCCCGATGTCTGCCGCGATCTCACGGCTTTTCCGGGAATCGAAGAGGGGATGGTCATTTCAACCTGCAACCGGGTCGAAGTGATTACGCACACCGTGAACGGTACCGCCGACCTGCGCGGATTCCTGCATAACTATTTTCATGTCGAGCCCGATGAACTTGATCCGCATCTGTATGAATTTCGCGCTAAAGACGCGGTGCGGCATGTGTTCCGCGTCGCGGCCAGCCTGGATTCGATGGTCGTCGGCGAGGCGCAGATCCTGGGTCAAGTCAAAGAGGCCTATGCCACGGCGCGCGCCGTGGGCGCCGTACGCGGGCAGCTCGATCAGCTTTTCAGCCGCGCCTTCGCCGTCGCCAAGCGCGTGCGCACGGAAACCGCGGTGGGATCGTCGTCGGTGTCGATTGCTTCGGTCGCGGTCGAGCTGGCCAAGAAAATTTTCGGCACGCTGCAAGGCAAGAACGTTTTCATCGTCGGCGCAGGAAAGATGAGCGAACTCGCGGCCCGTCATTTGATGGCGCACGGCTGCGCTTCGATCTTCGTCGCCAATCGAACTTACGAGCGGGCCATCGGACTGGCGCAAAAGTTCAACGGCCAGGCCATCAAATTCGAGGATCTGTATTCCACCTGCGACCGAGCCGACATTGTCATCACTTCTACGGGCGCGCCGCACGCGATCTTCCGCCGCGAGCATGGCGAGCAATTTTTGGCGCGGCGGAAAAACCGCCCGATGTTCTTCATCGATATCGCAGTGCCGCGCGACGTTTCGCCTGACATGGCGAAGCTCGACGGCATCTTCACCTACGACATCGACGACCTGCAACAGGTGGTGACGAGCCACGTCGCCGACCGGCGCAAGGAAGCGGAGAGCGCCGAAGCGATCATCGCTGCCGAAGTCGAGAAGTTTGAAGCTCGCTCCCATACGCTCGATGTCGTGCCCACGATTGTTTCGCTACAAGATCATTTAGAAACGATTCGGCAGGCGGAAATCGATCGCGTCCGCGGGCGCATGGGCCAGTTGACGCCCGAACAGGAAATCGCGATTGAAGCTTTGACGCGCGGAATCATCAATAAAGTGATGCATACGCCGATCACGACGCTGAAGTCGGCGGCTCGCGAGTCGGAAGCGACGACGGTGGTCGATGTGGTGCGGCGGTTGTTCAATCTTCAGGGTAAGCCGCAGGTAAGCGCGGCGCAGTCAGACGGCTCCGAAGTCACCCAAGAGGTCGCGCCGAAAAACGAAGTGGGGACGCGGCGTTAATGGCCCACCTTCGCATCGGCTCGCGCGGATCGCAGCTTGCCCTCTGGCAGGCCAACCACATTTCCTCTCTTCTGCGTGAGCGCGGACACGAAGTTGAAATCGAGATCATCCACACCACCGGCGACAAAATCACCGACGTTCCTTTAGCGATGGTCGGTACCAAGGGCGGATTTGGCAAAGGGGTGTTCACCAAAGAGATTGAAGAGGCGCTTGCCGCCGGGCGCGTCGACCTGGCCGTGCATTCCCTGAAAGACTTGCCAACTGAACTTCCCAAAGGATTTGAAATCGCGGCGATCACGAAAAGGGAAGACCCGCGCGACGCCTTTTGCTCGCGCAAATATTCGAAAATTGAAGATCTGCCGCAAGGCGCTCGCGTGGGAACTTCGAGCCTGCGGCGGCAGGCGCAACTGAAGGCGATTCGTCCGGATCTGGATATTCATCCGCTGCGCGGCAACGTCGACACGCGGCTGCGCAAGCTGGAACAGGGCGAATACGACGCAATCATCCTTGCGTCGGCGGGATTGCGGCGGCTAGGCAAGACGGAGTTGATCCAGCAGATCATTCCGGCGGAGATCATGTGTCCGGCAGCAGGGCAGGGAGCGCTCGGCATTGAAATTCGCGAGGGGGATGAGAAGATCCGCGGGCTGCTGAAATTCCTGGACGATCCCGCCGCCCGCGCCGCGACTACATGCGAGCGCGCGCTGCTGAACAGTCTGGGCGGTGGATGCCAGGTTCCCATTGGAGCCTTCGCCGAAGCTGTGGTATCAACGAATCGGGAAGGGCACGAGTTTACTCGCGCCGGTAAGCACTCTCGAGACGAGGGGGCTTTAGCCGCTGAGGGTCGCCTGCATCTGGAATCAATCGTGGCCGATCCTGACGGCTCAAAACTTCTGCGCGACTCCCGCGACGGAGATGATCCGGAAAAGCTCGGCAACGAAGCCGGCGCCGCACTGCTGGCCCGTGGCGGAGACGCGATACTGGAAGCCGTCTATGGCCGCGGACTGGCTGTCCCGCAGCAACCATAGTCCCGCCCATGACCCACAGTGTGCTGCTGAAATTTCTGGGTGGCTCGAATGGCGCGCGTCTTCGCCGCTGGATCAACCTCTGGCCGCCGTTTCTTGGGGCAGGCATCCGCATCGTTCACATCGCGCCCGACATGAAATCCATCGACGTCGAAATGAAGCTGAGCTGGCGGAATGCTAACTACGTAGGAACGCACTTTGGGGGATCGCTCTTTGCCATGACCGACCCTTTCTATATGCTCATGCTGATGGCCAATCTCGGCGGCGAGTACATCGTGTGGGACAAAGCCGCCAGCATTCGCTATCGCAAGCCCGGACGCGGCACAGTCCGCGCCGAGTTTCGGCTAAGCGACGCGGCGCTGGACGAGATTCGAGAGAATCTGAAGACCTTTCCAAAGTATGAGCCGGTGTTTCGAGTGGAAGTGAAAGACAAGGAGGGAACGGTTATAGCCGAGGTCGAAAAGTTGCTGCATATCCGCAGAAAAGACGCCGAGAAGACGGAGAGTCGAGGAGACAACTAACGCGTGTACATCCCGGAACATTTTCGGGTCCGTGATCACGAGACCGCCATCGCATTTATGCGTGCGAATCCGTTTGCCATTCTGATTTCGAATACGCAGGAAGGCCCGTTTGCCTCGCACGTGCCGCTCGCCATTCATCAGTTGACAGACCATGTGACGTTGCGTGGACACGTAGCCAAAGCCAATCCGCACTGGCAATATCTTAAAAGCCAGCCGGAGGCTTTAGTTATTTTTCATGGTCCGCACGCGTATGTTTCCCCTTCGAACTATCTGACACAAGAGAACGTTCCTACGTGGAACTACGGCGCGGTGCACGCCTATGGCAAGGCGCGCGTGTTTTCCGAACCGGAGCAACTTCTGCCCATGCTTCACGACCTGATCAGCAGATTTGAAGCGCGGTATGCCGAACAGTGGGCGGAATTGAGCGAAGTTTATCGCCAGCGAATGCTAAGCCACATTGTGGGATTTGAGATCCCGGTCACCAGAATCGAAGCCAAGTTCAAGTTGAGCCAGAATCGAACCAAGCAGGAGCAGGAGAATGTGATCCAGTCGTTGAGTTCATCGGAAGATACGGCGATTTCCGGGGCGGCGCAGTTGATGCGCGAGCAAGGGCTCGGAGTAAAGAAGGATCACGAATGAGTTGGCGTGGGACGGGCACTCCTGCCCGCTCTGGGTGGTTTCGCGCTCCGCTGGCCACGATCAGCGGCTGAGAGAGAAAACAGCAGTCCCTTGACTCCGCGTACCTACCGAAAAAATGGCAATTACGTTCACTCGGGGTGACAATGCTGTGTCACATCAGGAAGCACATGAGCGGGACGAAAAATTCCAAACGGCACCTTGAAGGAGTTCGCGTGCTGGTTGGCCGCGCTCGTCATCAGGCTGGCGCGCTTTCGGCGGAGCTGCGCAAGCTTGGCGCAGACGTAATCGAGATCCCGTTCATTGAAATCCGCAAACCCCACTCATTTCGACCACTGGATTCCGCGTTGAAAAATCTATCCAGCTATGACTGGTTGATTCTTACCAGTGTGAACGGTGTAGAAGCGATGTGGGAGCGGATGAAGAAGACATCAGCGTGGAAAACGCCGGCCTGGAAAACGCTAACGTGGAAGAGCGGCGCTTCGGGGCCGCGTGGGAAGTCGAACAACGACTTGGCATCAGCCGCTATGGGCCGCGAGTTGCGCGTCGCGGCGATCGGTCCGGCCACGAAGAAAGCGATCGAGCAGCGGGGAGTGAGGGTCGATGTGGTTCCGAGAGAATACGTGGCCGAATCCGTGGTGCGCAGCCTGCGCAGAAAGGTCGAAGGCAAGCGCGTGCTGCTGGTGCGGGCGAAAGTCGCGCGCGACGTGATCCCACGGGAACTGCGCCAGTCCGGAGCGCACGTCGATGTCGTGGAAGCTTACGAAACGGTTGTACCGCAGAGTTCGCGGCGCCGATTGCAGGCGGCGCTGAAGAATCCCAAGCGGCGGCCACACGTGGTCACTTTCACAAGTTCTTCGACGGTGCGGAATTTTGTGGAATTGCTGGGTTCGAGTGAAGCAAAAGCTGGCGGGCAGGAGTACCCGGACCGCCCGAAACTGGACGGAATTCGGATGGCTTCGATCGGGCCGGTGACGTCGGCGACGCTGCGCGAATTTGGATTGCCGGTCGACATCCGGGCAAAAGAATTCACGATTCCCGGGCTGGTGGCTGCGATTGCAGCAAGCGTCGCCGGTGCACGCAGACTTCACAGTGATCCCTTGTCACGGGATAGGCGCAGGTAGGAGACGACGACGAGCGCGAGCAAAAGCAGCGGAAGCATTACGCGCCAGTTTACGATGGTCACGAGGACCACCGTTAGTACAGCCCCTAAAACCGCCCGTTGCCCCCAATAGGAAAGCGAACGAAATTGCTTCCACGAATCAGCAAGAGCATCTCTCAATTCTTCAAGCATGCCTTTAGCGCTCCGACGGCCTTTACTCCGTCAGCGAGCACGCGCAATCGGCAGGCACGACGTGGGCCAGCAAGAAATCGCCGACGCGCTTGTAGGCGTCGATCTGATTTTCTACCCGGGCGAAGCCGTGGCCTTCGTTGTCGTAGATTTTGTATTCCGCCGTGCCGTCGCGCTTCTTGATCGCGTCCACGACCTGAAGCGTTTCCTCCTTGGGGCAGCGCGGATCGTTGCCCCCCGCCAGTAGCAACAACGGCGCCTTGATCTGATCGATGAAGTTGATCGGCGAGCGCTCTTCGTAGAGCGCCTTGTTTTTCACCGGATCGCCCATGGTCGCCCGATCCGACTGCTGCAGCACCGGATCTTCATGCTCGATTTCCGTGAACCAGTTCACGAAGGGCACGATCGGCACGCCCGCCGCCCAAAGGTCCGGAGCTTTCGTCACCGCCATCATGCTGAGATATCCGCCGTAGCTGCCACCAACGACCGCGATCTTTTTTGGATCAAGATGGCCCGTCTGCTTGATGAAGTCCACTCCGGCGAGCACATCCTGCAAATCTCCGCCACCCATGTCGAACAGATTCGCCTCCTGAAATTCTTTCCCGTAGCCAGTTGAGCCGCGGTAGTTGGGCGCGAGCACCATGTATCCCTGATTGACGGCGTACTGAATAAAGCGGTTGAACGAGTTCATACTCTGCGAGGCCGGTCCGCCGTGAATGTACACAACGGCCGCGTTCTGCCCGTTGCGCGCCATGTTGAAAGGCACGTAAAGAAACGCCGAAATCGTGAACTTACCGTCGCGGCTCGGATAGTGCACCAGATAAGGCGAAACCATGTCTTCGGAGCGTACGCCACCGACCAGGGATTGTGTGACCTGCTGCGACTTGCCGGTGTCGAGGTGATAAATCCACAAATCACCGGGCGCGGTCGGGCCGTTATGGGAGTAAAGCAGGCGCTGGCTGTCGGGGGAAAATGCGGAGTGCCCGCCAGCCGGGCTGTTCACACCTTTTGGAATCGCCAGAGCATTCGATTTTCCTGTCGCGATATCGTGCAAATAAATATCTTCGTTGCCGTCGACATTCGCCGTGAATGTAATGCGCCCGCCATCGGGCGAGAATTCTCCCCCGCGAATCTCCCATTCGCCTTTCGTGAGCCAGGTGATCCGTTTTGTGGCGACATCAAGTAGCGCGACGTTCTCGTGCCCGTTCTCTGCATTGGAAGTAAGCAGAACGCGTTTGCCGTCGGGCGAAATATGGTCAGCAAAATAAAGCTGCTCGCCGTCGTGCGGAGTCAGCAGAGTGCTCGTCCCGGCGGCAATTTCCGCGACGAAGATGTTCGAATCCGTCCCCTTGGCCTGTTCCTGCGTATATACGATGTACTTGCCATCCTTTGACCAGATGGGATTGACGTTCCGCTTGTCCTGTGGCGTGCCGGTGGTGATGTGCTTCAGTTCGCGCATGATCGTGTCATACACGTCGATTTCGTAGGCAGCCGAAGTCTTGGGCTTCACTTCATAGGCGAGATAGCGGCCATCAGGCGACCAGGTCGGATCCATTTCCGCAATTTCTCGCGTCTGCGTCAGGTTCAAGACTTTCCCCGTCTTTGGCGAGACCAGGAAAATGTCCCACAGTTCGTCGCCGTCGTAGTCCGACTGATAGGCGATCCACTTCCCGTCCGGCGACCAAGTCGGCGAGGACTGGCGTTGATCGCTGACCGTCAGTTGAACGGGGAATCCACCATCCGGGGAAACCAGCCAGAGATTGTTGCGCCCGCTCATGTTGGAGACGAAGGCGATCTGCCTTCCATCGGGCGACCACGTCGGACGCCCGATCTGCCGTGTCATGTACAGCTTCTCGACGGTCAGACTGCGCGGTTCGACTTCCGCATTCGGCTTCGATGAAATTTGCCTGGGATCAGTTATGGCCTGGGGCGCTACGAGAGTCTGGGCGGCGGCGCTTTCAGCGACAAAAGTGCTCATGATTGTGACCATAGCAAAGACGACGAAAGTTCGCATGCGGCAAGGGCCTCGGGGGATGAAGAAAAAGTCTAGCAGAGGAGAAAAGGACGAAGAAAATCCGGGAGCGACCCATTTTTCCGCCAACGACGGTGAATCGGAGCGAGAGGCCTCTGTTGGAAACGTATTTCGCGATCGCATTCGATTCCGGCGAAACTGCTTTTATCGCGCTTCGCGCGACCACCCCATCACGCAAAAACCGTGTGCCGGGGGCCCCGACGAGGGCGTCCAAGGCTATACGAGCGAATCTATGCCTTCGCGTTTTTATGTACGTCGACCGTGCTCCAGGTCTTGTCGGCGGCGTGGCAGAGATTTTCGAGCGGGCAGTCCACGCACTTCGGTTTGCGAGCGTAGCATAGCTTGCGGCCGTGCCAGATGATCTGATGCGCAAAGAGAATCCACTTCTCGCGCGGGATTACTTTCATCAGGTCCTGTTCAATCTTCTGCGGCTCTTCTTGCGTTGTGAGTTCGAGGCGCCGCGAAATGCGCTGCACATGCGTATCCACCACCACGCCGTCGGCTTTCTTGAACCACGTCCCCAGCACGACGTTGGCGGTTTTGCGTGCCACGCCGGGAAGCGTGAGCAGGTCTTGCATGTTATCGGGGACCTTGCCGCTGAAGTCAGCGACGATCTTCTTCGCCGCGCCCACCACCGATTTTGACTTGTTGCGGAAGAATCCCGTCGAGCGGACGTCGGGCTCGAGTTGCTCCGGCGTGAGCGCGGCAAAGGCCACAACCGTCGGATACTTGCGAAAAAGTTCGGGCGTGACGCGATTCACGTTCACGTCGGTGGACTGCGCCGAGAGAATGGTCGCGACCAGAAGCTCCCATGCGCTCGAATGGGTGAGAGCACAGGTAACATCGGGGTAGGTGTGATCAAGGCGCTTCAAGATTTCGGAAACTCGTTCAGGAGCGAGGGGATTGTAGCCTTTGGTTGAACGTGTTCGTGTGGCGGGCACGCCTCCGTCCACGCCGGGCTTCCGTGCAACCTTAGCTTTCATACCGAAACGTTGCTTGGCTACAGATTTCTTCACTCCGGATTGAACAGAAAGCGTTCTGGGCATCACTCGATCCTGGCGGCCGGCTCGGGAGGGTTGTCGGGGAGTGATTCCTCGTGGCATGGGTCTTCTTTCGCTCTGAAACTGTCTTCCTAAACTATCCGGAATCATAACAAGGGCCGTCGACAATGGCGAATGAGCAGCAATGTCGCGAAATGCTGAAAAGGTTGCGGAGGACGGATTTTCTAACGATGGGTCAGACCGTAGGTGACGGCTCCCAGCGAACCGCCCACGTCGATTAAAGAGGTAAGCCGCTCAAGCTTGTAATGTCCGGTCTTGTGGAACATGTAGCTGATGCCGATCACTCCAGCGGTTTCCATGCCGAAATTGGCGGCCAGCGCCGGCGTGCTGCTGG
>JASHPL010000478.1 GCA_030038125.1 Candidatus Sulfotelmatobacter sp. | reverse complement strand
GTTACGGGATGGAGCATGGTGATGGATTACATGCTCAACCCGCTGATCTGCACCGTGTGGTGCGCGGGGCAGGCCCATCAGTTTGCCCCTGGGGTTCCGGCGTGGATCTGGAAAGTGTTTTTTGCAATTGTCTTTACCTTGCTCAATGTGCGAGGCGTGAAGACCTCGGCGAGGATCAATGCGGTCATGGCCATGCTAATGGGAATGGTCGTGGTCGCGATATTCGTGGCCGGGGCCCGCTACATATTCGGCGCTCCACAGGGGACGATTTCCTATCTCACACCGTTCTATGATCCGCACACATTCAGCTGGGACAATCTGCTGGGATGCACGTCGATCGCGGTTCTGACCTACATCGGGTTCGACGGAATTTCGACTCTCTCGGAAGAGGCGGAAAATCCACGTCGAAACATTCTATTGGCGACCGTACTTACGTGCCTGGTGATTGGCGTGCTCTCGGCGGTGGAGGTTTACGTGGCGCAGCTGATTTGGCCGGCCAGCCAGCCGTTTCCCGATGTGAACACCGCCTACTCTTACGTCGCAGGCCGGGCGTGGATGCCGCTGTTTCCAGTTGTGGGGTTCACCTTGCTGCTCGCGAACTTCGGCTCGGGATTTGGATCGCAGCTCGGTGCGGCTCGGCTGCTCTACGGCATGGGGCGCAGTAATGCATTGCCCAAATCATTTTTCGGTGCGGTCGACCCGAAGAATCGCGTGCCGCGCAACAGCGTGATCTTCGTGGGCGCGGTGGCCCTGGTGGGCGCCTTCGTACTGGAGATCGTCGCCGGCTACAAGACGTACTCGCTCGGTACCACCCCGCTGACGTGGAACACATTCAAGCAGATTATGAATGGCGGAGAAGCGTACGGGCTGGGAGCGGAAATGCTCAATTTCGGCGCTCTGATTGCTTTCATGGGCGTCAATGTTGCGGCGCTACTGCGATACTTTATGCGAGCGGAAGAGAAGAAACTTACATATCTGGTTCCACCGGTTTTCGGGTTTCTGATCTGTCTCGCATTGTGGCTTAACCTGAGTCGGCCTGCAATGATTGTGGGTTCGATCTGGATGGCGGCAGGCATTCTATTCGGCGCAATCAAGACCAAAGGCTTCCGCGGGAGCTTGATCAATTTCGAATTGCCGCCAGAAGAAAGTTAATCTGCAGGAGAGTCGAGGTGCTGGGTTCCACCAACATCGTTGCCTTTGTCCCTATCACCAATGCGGAAAATCCCGAGCATTCTACGAAGGTATGTTCGGTCTGTGCCTGGTCAAAGAGGACAGCTTCGCGCTCATCTTTGATACCAATGGAATCATGCTGCGTGCCGAGAAGATGAAGGAAGTCAAGCCCTCTCACTTTACGATCCTGGGATGGGAAGTGAAGCCCATCGAGAATTACGTCACTGCGCGAGCGTGGAGTGCATTTCGAGATCTTTGGCTTCTTCAAGCAGGACGAACTGGGAATCTGGACTGCGCCATCGGGCGACAAAGTGGGGTGGTTCAAGGATCCCGATGGAAATATCCTCTCCGTTTCTGAGCACGCGTAGGGACAGAGAGTAATTGATCAATTCGACCTGTTGTGAAGTTTCTACAGCTTGGAATTACCGGTTTGCCCAAATTACTCAATAAGTCATAAAGTCGAGGTTGCACAATTACTCAATCTTTTCTACGTTCCACCCACTCACTTCGACGGTGGGGTTCGCCGAGCCTAGCTCCTTCGCCCGATACGTTGCTGTAAGTTCGCGCTTTTCCCCGGGCAGCAACGAAATGTAATTGTCTTCCCAAACGACCGGAAGTATTTCGTCGCCCTTGGGACCTCGGTCTACCTTCAGCCGGACAAAGAAAGCCAGGTTCTTGCTGGGATTCGCCAGAGTGACGTGCGTAACCGCGTTCTCAGCTTTAATCTCTGTTCGATTCGATTCGGTAAGCTTTACCTTGGGAAGCTGCGCAATCGACGTGTAATCCGCGTAGGAAGCGGTTGGCGTCATCCACCAGTTTGTTTTCGCCCAGTCGAGGGTCTCGGGTTTGGTCGAGAGCCAATAAAAATTCGAGCCCACCAGTTTGCCAGCCGAATCCTCCAGACGCAGAACCAGAAAATATGTCGGACTCAGGGCGTCAATTTCAGGCAGCGTAAAAATTTTCGCTGTACTGTCGGTCGAAGCCTCGATATTATTTTCTTGCGAGAACTTCTCGGTCATGTCGAGGTTGTAAATCCTGGTCGTCAGTTTCAGACCTATTGCGTCTTCGTATTGGCTGCTGACCACCCAGATCGAATGGTCGTCGTAGCCATAGATCGGATGCAGCGCCTCCATGGCTCGCTTGGCTCCGAAATATCCTCCACCCGGCCGCAGATAGTAATCGTACAAATGCCAGATCATGGAAGGCCAGGCGTTGTTCAGCATCCATTGAATGACGCCGGTTGCTTCGTACTTGTTGCGGCTATAGGCCTCGTACATGGCGCGCAGGCCTTCGTAGGTTTGCATCTGCGACTTGATGGCAAAATCATCGACGTTGTCCGACTTGCCGTAACGTTGCGCCAGCGCCTCGCTGAACACGTTGATGGTTTTAAACTCCCCTCCTCCCGCGTGATAGTCCCAAACATCGTCGATGGGCCACAGGTGATCTTTGCCCACCATCTCGCGGATGCTTTCCACTGGGGGAACCGCTGGTCCCATGCTGGTTTCCGTATTAAAGCCGTAGGCTCCGCCGCACCCGCCCGGATTACATTGGCGACGGCCCGGCTGGCCCTGCGGCGTGTCGACCTCCCAATAACTAGGCGCAATGTATTCATAGGGACCAGTCATTTTTACGCCGCTGTCGCCGGTCACGCTGGTTTTCTTTCCTGTCGCCGATGACACCACCGGATTCGGCCACAGCAGATCTTTTTCCACATCGAGATACATCTGCTCGACATCCGGCGGTGGAGGATTGTCGCTGCCATTCAGCCACATCACGAGGCTGGGATGGCTTCGTAGCCGGTAAATCTGGTCGCGCAGCGATTCTTTGGCGATATCGAAATCCTCAGGCTTCCAGCGCGCCCAGCGCTCCCAGAAATCACAGCAGCACCATCCCGCCATCACCAGAATGCCTTGCTGATCGGCGAGATCGTAGAATTCCTTTGTCTCCAGCTTGCCTTCGAGCCGAATCGTATTCAGCCCCATGTCACGGACGTAGCGAAACTCGTCTTGCAGGCGCTGCGAATTCTCGCGCACCATCATGTCAGGGCTCCAACCCCCGCCTCGGATGAGGATGTTTTTCCCGTTGATGTGAAACTGTCGTCCGCCAATCGAGTTGAAATCAGAAGTGATCTCGCGAATTCCGAATTCGGTGTGCGAGCGATCGCTGACGGCATCGCCCACTTCAAACTCCATCGTCAGTGGATAAAGATTCGGCTTTCCCATTTGCGCCGGCCACCACAACCGCGGATTGGCAAACACCAACTGCTCGAACTTGTCGGGAATAAAGGTCACGTCTTTTGTTTCGTTGGGCCCGAGTTCGACTTCCTGCTCAAAGCTCACGTTTTCAATTTGCCCTTTGAGCGCTCCCTTTACCGGCTGACTCGTCCCGTTTTTCACTTGAGCCGTAACCGTAAGTTCGGCGCGGTCATTCGCTGGCGGATTCAACTTCGTCGCAACCGTCGGATAGCGCAGCGCGACCGGACCGCTGTCGCTCAGATAAACATCCCTCCATAGTCCCATGTTCTTATCGGGCGGCGCCGGATTCCAGTCGACAAATGTGATGGCGAGATCATGCTCGGTCGGCGAGAACACTTGCACCGCCAGCACATTCTCGGCCCCTGGCTTGGCGGCTTCACTGATATTGAATTCATAGGTGCGCCAGGCCCCAGCGACATTGTCAGAATTCGCAATCTGCTTCCCATTCAGCCAAATATTGGCGCGATAGTTGATGCCGTCGAGCTTGAGCCACACCGTTTTGCCGTGGTACGACGCCGGTATCTCGAAAGACTTCCGATACCACCAGGAAACCGCATATGGGCTGTCGGGCGCCATGGGAATATTCGAGAAGTTTGCGCCAATGGGATAGGTCACTCCCGGGAAACTGCGCAGGTTCATGGCGAAATAGGGGTCGGGTAGCGTCTTGTCGTTGACCAGCGCCGCGACTACCGTCGTTGGAATGGTGGCGTGATGCCATCCCTTGGGCACGAAATTCGGCGTCGAGATCTGCTCGCCTTTGGCCTCCACCTTGGCAGATGTTTCCAGCGACCATCCTTCATGCAATTCAATCCGGTCTTCCGTAGCCGAGCGGTGACGCGGCTCTGTCTTGCTTGTTTGCTGCGCAATCGCCAAAGAGGCAAGCGTCACACCGCACCAGAAAATGAGTACTGCCAACCGCATCCGTGGGTTCATGATTCTCCTATGTATGGCCGTTTTCGGTAGTCTTTGCAGAAAGCGCCAGACAAGATGAAAAAATGTTCGCAGAATGGATAGCACGTCTATTAACACGATTCAATAGTGGATTTTCGACCATCCGATGAGTCTGCGATCCGCGTGACACACTGAAGAAAACATTTCACACGATTCCTCCCGCTTCCCCCGGAGATCTGAGCCCTGTCATATAATGAAATTTCCAGCTTTTCCTCACTGGAGTAAATAACAACATGATTCGTTTTCTGCAAACCCCTGGTCCGATTAAAAAGGTTGTTCTCGGGGGGATCTTGGTCGTCATCAGCTTGGCGATGCTGGTTTACCTGATCCCCAGCAGTGGTAATCAGGGCTTTGGTAATCCGAACGCTCACATTGTGGCCAAGGTTGATGGTCAGGATATTACCGCCGATGAGGTCCGCCAGACTGCGCGGGACATGCTGAGGCAACAGATGCCGCAGGGCGGCGCCAACATGGAAGCGTTGATGCCGTTTTTCGCCCAGCGTGCCACCGAGCAACTCATAAATAAAGGGGCTCTACTAACCGAAGCCCATCGCATCGGTCTGCATGTTACCTCGGAGGAGATTAGAGACGAGCTGGAACACGGTCGCTACGCGCCTTACTTCTTTCCCGGCGGCAACTTCATCGGAGAACAGGAGTACGAGATGAGGCTGCAGCAGGCCAATCTCACTCCGGCGAAATTCGAATCAGAAGTAGGCGATGAGATTCTTATCTCCAAGCTCCAGGCTCTGATTTCCGGGACCGCTACCGTCAGCGAGGCGGAAGTTCACGATCAGTTCATCAAGCAGAACTCTAAAGTGAAGTTTGACTATGCGGTGTTGAAGCAGGACGACATCAAAAAAGGCCTGCACCCTACCGATGAAGAGCTGAAAGCGTTTTACGACAGCCACAAGGGAACCTACGCGAATTCCATTCCCGAGGAACGCAAGGTGAAATACGCTGTCATCGATTATGCCAAAGCGGAGGCAGGGGTTCATATCACCGATTCTGATCTTCGCGATTACTACGATCAGCACCGCGATGAATACCGCGTCGCCGAGCAAGTGAAGGTCAGCCACATTCTGATCAAAACGCCGCTTCCCGGTCCCGACGGGAAAGTCGATGAGAAGGGAGTAGCCGAAGCGCAGGGCCGCGCCCAGGATTTGCTGAAGCAATTACAAAACGGAGCTAATTTTGAGGAATTGGCCAAAAAATATTCGGAAGATCCCGG
>JASHPL010000477.1 GCA_030038125.1 Candidatus Sulfotelmatobacter sp. | reverse complement strand
ATGGTCCAGTTGATGAACAGATTCCTGCCGTGGATTTGAGCCTTGGCGTTGTGAATGCCAATAAGTCGGCGGTCGAGAACTCTACCGCCGCAGGGCAGGTCGCGAATCTGACCGCCATCTGCGGGTTCTCGCAGTTTGGAGTTCCAGTAATTCCGGGGAGCGGATCGAGTCCTTGCAATCGGGAAATTTCGATTTACGTCGACCCGATCGGTGGGATTCCAGCGTTAGGTCTCGCCGGCGCGCCCACGGTTTTTCAGACTCTTTTCGCGAAGGGATTGATTCAGTGCACAACTCCGGCTGCGGGAAATGCCGCATGCATCACGCCCTCCGCAGTGGCTCCGTTGGGGATCAACGTTACAAACACCGGTCCTGTAGGTCCATTGCAAGTGGTCTTCGTGAATCAACCAGGCTATCGTCCTCCGATCGCGCAACAGGCTTCGCTTGGAATCGAGCGGGCCATCTCGCCCGGGTTCTCGATCGCAGTCAGCGGAATCTACACGCACACGCAACGGCTTCCGGTTGCGATTGATACGAATCTGTTACCCGCTCCGTTCACCACTTTGACTCTCGCGAATGGCCAGACGGTTTCCTATCGCAATTGGAACACTACCGCGGCGGGAGCTGATCCACTGGGAGGTACCGAACCCGGCGGGCTGCCCTGTAATAATCCAAGTGTGCAATGTTTTGTGAATCCCCTCGTTGTGCAGAATAACCAATACAGTTCCGAGGCTTATGCTCTTTACGAGGGCGGGATCCTCGAAATCAAAAAGCGCTTCAGCGATCACTTCACGTTGTTTGGCAATTACACCTATAGCAAGGCGATTGACACTTCAACTGACTTTAACAGCGACTACGGGCCGCAGGATCCCACGGATATTAACCTCGATCGCAGTCTCTCCGAGTTCGACGAACGGCACAAAGTCGTGCTCGCCGGAGTTTTCGATAGTCCCTGGAAGCAAAAGATTCTCTCCGGCTTCCAGTTCTCGCCGATTGTGAGTTACCACAGCGGGCACCCTTTTAATTTGCTTGCCGGCGGAGAAGTAAACGGCGACAATCACACGACCAACGAACGTCCCATCGGCGCGCCGCGGGACACTGGCTTGGGCCCGAATTATGTCGATTTCGACGGCCGCTTGACCTGGCTGCACAAAATTGGCGAGCAAGCCAGCGTGCAGTTCACAGCGGAGGGATTCAACATCGCGAACCGGACGAATTTTGCCAGCGTGAACAACGAAGTCGGTCCTGTGTTTGGTTTGACTCCGGGATTCACAACCTTCAATGTTCACGGAATTCGCCCTGGCACTGCCCTTACCAGCGGAGGAGTAGCTACGCCGAGCACGCCGCTGGCTTTCACCTCCGCTTTTCCGATGCGCGAGATTCAGCTCGGTTTCCGCTTCAGCTTCTGAGTTGCCGCAGGCAGCGCGGGGGAGGCCGGGAATTCTCAAATCTTGGAGAGACATGCCGTACGTTGCGAACGAAGGCGTCAGAATCTATTGGGATCAACAGGGCCAGGGCGAGCCGGTCTTGCTCATCATGGGATTGGGCTACACCTCCCACATGTGGTATCGCACGCGACCATTGCTGGCCGAGCATTTCCGAACAATTGCCTTCGACAATCGCGGCGTTGGGCGGAGCGATACTCCTGCCGGACCATACCCGATCGCACTGATGGCTTCCGACGCAGCGGCGGTTCTCGACGAGGCCGAAATCGAGAGTGCCCATGTGTTCGGAATTTCCATGGGTGGCATGATTGCGCAGGAGTTCGCGTTGCAATATCCCATGCGAGTGCGCTCACTGATTCTCGGCTGCACGGCCGCTGGTGGTCCGACTTCGGTTCGCAGCGAGCCAGAGGCCACGCAAATGCTCAAAGCCCGCGCAAAGATGACTCCCGACGAAGCGGCAACAGCGGCGCTGCCTTTTATCTACGATCTAGGCACACCGCTTGACCGGATCGAAGAGGACCTCGCGATTCGACGGCCATGGTTCCCACTGCCAGAATCATACCTCGCTCAACTGCACGGAATTCTGGCTTGGGAAGGTTTCGGTCGTCTCCCTGCGATCAGCGCGCCGTCTCTCGTGATCCACGGAGAGAACGACCGTCTCGTGCACCCGGGTAATGGAAGGCTGATCGCCAACCGCATCCCCGGCGCAAAGCTTGTGTTCATTCCACACGCGAGCCATATTTTCCTCACCGACCAGCCGCAGATTGCGCACGAAGCAATCCTGAGCTTCCTTAAGGATGTAACCGCGGGTGTGCGCAATCATCATCCACTGCAGGGGGCACCCCCAGGGAATAAAGATCCGCTTTCTGCTGAGGAGACGACTTCATGTTAAAGGAAGCCGGCACAACGCAGAATTCCGCGATCAGTGTGAAGCAGTTGTTCGATCTCACTGGCCGCGTCGCGATTATTACCGGAGGATCGATCGGACTCGGCCGCCAGATGGCAGAAGGTCTCGCCGAAATGGGCGCCAACCTGGTGCTATGCGCGCGCAGCGCCGAGCGCTGCCAGCAGGCCGCCGAAGAGCTACAGCAACTCGGAGTCAAAGCCATATCGCGTGCCTGCGATGTGAAAAACCAGACCAGCGTTCAGGAACTTGTCGACGCGACGATCTCTCAATTTGCAAAGATCGACATTCTCATTAACAACGCCGGCGTTTCCTGGGGCGCTCCCGTCGAAGAAATGCGGCTTGAGGATTGGAACAAAGTTATCGAGACGAATCTCACCGGGAGTTTTCTCTGCGCACAGGCCGTCGGCAGGATCATGATTCGCCAAGGCCGAGGAAAAATCATCAACATTGCTTCGGTTGCGGGCCTAGGCGGTGCCCCGCCCGAACTTCCAGCGATCGGATATCACGCCAGCAAAGGCGGAGTGATCGCCTTTACGAAAGATCTCGCCTGCAAGTGGGCAATGCACAACATTCAAGTCAACGCGATCGCGCCCGGGTGGTTTCCCACGCATATGTCGAATCGCGTGATCGAGCGCCACAAGGAACTGTTTCTCTCTCATATTCCTTCACGCCGCTTCGGCAATGAGCACGACTTGAAAGGCGCGGCAGTATTTCTCGCTTCCGATGCTTCGAACTATGTCACCGGGCACGTTCTCGTGGTAGATGGCGGCCAGACCGCCTGGTGAAAGAGATCATGAACGTTCCGCTCACACCCGTCCGGTTTTTACGCTATGCCGAGCAGCAATTCCCCGGGAAAACTGCGGTTGTTTGCGGGGAGGAGCGGTTCACCTACGCGGAATTCGCAGAACGCACGCGCCGTCTGGCAGGCGCCTTGCGCGATGCGGGAGTAGCGGCGGGGGACCGCGTCGCGTTTCTCAGTCTGAATTGCCATCGTCTCCTGGAAGCCTACTACGGTGTTCTTGAAGCCGGGACGGTTTTGCTGCCGCTGAATATTCGGCTCGCCCCCAACGAACTGGCGCAGATTCTCAACGATTCCGGAGCCAAAGTACTCTTTCTACAGCAGGAATTTGTTCCACTCGTCGAATCATTCCGAAAGAGCGTTCCAAGCATTGAGAATTTTTTCGTGCTCGACTCTGCGCCGCAAGCTCCGTGGCTTTCACCGCAGAATTACGAGGACATGCTGGCTGCGGCGCTTCCGCATCAACCCGACATTATGCGGTTCGACGAAAACTCCCTGGCGGAATTGTTCTACACCAGCGGTACGAGCGCCAATCCGAAGGGAGTGATGCTGACCCACCGCAATATCTATCTCCACGCGCTCTCTGTCTGCATCACTTTTCGAACCAAGGTGGATGCCGTGCAGTTACACACCATTCCGCTCTTTCACGCCAATGGATGGGGAACGGCACACTCCGTCACTCTGGTCGCAGGCCGACATATCATGCTTGCGCGGTTTACCTGCGCTGAGTTATTTCGTCTGATTGAGCGCGAGCGCGTCGATTCTCTCAGCCTCGTGCCGATTATGGCTACCGCGCTGGTGAATTCGCCCGATCGTAAAAAATATGACTTGAGCAGCGTTCAGTGGATTTCGATCGGGGGCGCGGCCTCTTCGCCCACCCTTGTGCAGCAAATGGAGCAGGCCTTCGGCTGCGAATGCTTTGCCGGATACGGCCTCACAGAAACAGCACCCGTTCTCTCCACCGCAAGAATGAAGCCAGGAACGCAACTCGAGGGCGACCACCGCTATCATGCTGCGGCAATGACCGGCTATGCGATCCCCGGAGTCGAGCTTCGAGTCGTTGATCACAATGAAGAGGACGTCCCGCGCGATGGGAAAACCATGGGTGAAATCATCGCCCGCGCCGATGGCGTCATGCAGGGGTACTGGCAACAACCGGCAGAGACGGGACACGTCATGCGCGACGGCTGGTTTCATACCGGGGACATGGCCACGATGGACGAAAGCGGCAGCATTCTCATCGTTGACCGAATGAAAGACATCATCGTCAGTGGCGGCGAAAATATTTCCTCGCTCGAGGTTGAGAAAGCCATCCTGGCGCATCCCGCTGTGTATGAAGCAGCGGTCATTCCCATCCCGGACGAGAAATGGGGAGAAGTGCCCAAAGCCCTGGTAATTGCCCAACCCGGATCGACCCTTACCCAAGCCGAATTGCTGGAATTTTGTCGTTCGCGCATCGCCCATTACAAGTGCCCGCACTCGATCGAGTTCGTCGACAGCTTGCCCAAAACCGCCACCGGAAAAGTTCTCAAGAAAAACTTGCGACAGGTGTATGGTGCCACTCTGCACGTGCCCACGGAGTCAGGCGCGCAAAGGTAGGAAGCGCTGTCTGGGACGCGGGAAAAAAGATCTGAAGAGAGTTCATTGTTATGGCTGACTTAATTGAACTTACCCTAGATCACGAGATCGCGATCATCACGATTAACAATCCTCCGGTGAATGCTCTGAGCCCAGCTGTTGCGCAAGGGATCGCCAAGGCCATCGAGCAGGTCACGAATGACGATTCCATCAAAGCCGTGGTGCTGATTGGAGGAGGACGCACCTTCATCGCCGGCGCCGACATAAAGGAATTCGGCAAAATCACTTCGGGAAAAACTCCGCGGGGCGCAGGCTTGCCTCCATTTCTAGTGCACATCGAAAATGGCAAGCCCGCCGTTGTGGCGATCCACGGCAGCGCATTCGGAGGCGGTTTGGAATTGGCCATGGCAGCGCACTATCGCGTGGCCAGTCCATCTGCCCAGTTCGGGCAACCCGAAGTAAAGCTCGGCATGATCCCCGGGGCGGGCGGCACGCAGCGGCTCCCGCGGCTTGTCGGAATCGCCAAAGCCGTTGAGATGTGTGCCGAAGGCAATCCCATCGGGGCTCAGGAAGCGTTGAAAATCGGCCTCATTGATCGACTCGTAGAAGGCGATCTGCTCGCTGGTGCCGTTCAATTCGCGCGGGAAATCGCTGGAAAACCAGGGCCGAAGACTCGAGACCGCAACGAAAAGCTCAGCTCTCATGTGCAGAATGCGCCACTGTTTTCGGCAGCTCGCGAAAAGGCTCGTACAAGACAGCGTGGGATGAGAGCGCCGCTTGCAGCCATTGACGCAGTGGAAGCCGCTACTAAGTTTTCCTTCGACGAAGGATGCAGGATAGAGCAAAAACTATTTCAGGACTGCCTTTTCTCCGATCAATCCAAAGCCCTAATCCATATTTTTTTCGGCGAGCGCGAAGTGGCCAAGATTCCTGACGTCCCGAAAGAGACGACGACTATGCCTGTGAATTCAGCCTCAGTCGTGGGCGCAGGCACCATGGGTGGTGGGATCGCCATGGTGTTGGCCAACGCTGGAATTCCGGTGCTGCTCAAAGATGCTGATCAGCCTGCGCTCGATCGCGGCTTGGCCACGATTCAGAAAAACTATCAAAACTCCGTCAAGCGGGGACGCTTCACTCAGCAGTTTGTCGACGAACGGCTCCAACTGATTCAGCCCACGCTCACCTACGACGATTTCGGCAAAGTGGATATCGTCATCGAGGCCGTCTTTGAGGGCATGGCCCTAAAGAAAGAGGTTTTTGTCCAGCTGGATCGTGCTTGCAGAAAAGGCGCGATTCTGGCAAGCAACACTTCGACCCTCAATATCGATGAGATCGCCTCAGTCACGTCGCGGCCGGAATCTGTTATTGGAACTCACTTCTTCAGCCCCGCAAACGTTATGCGCCTGCTCGAAATCGTACGCGGTAAAGAGACAAGCAAAGAGGTGATCGCCACCTGCATGCAGCTCTCAAAGAAGCTCGGCAAGGTTGGCGTTCTCGTCCGGAATTGCCGTGGTTTTGTTGGAAACCGCATGTTCCATCATTACGGACGGGAAGCAGTTTTTCTCGTCGAAGAAGGAGTGAGCCCGCAATCTGTCGATCAAGCTCTTTACGATTTCGGGATGGCTCTCGGTCCGCTCGCCACCGGCGACCTGGCCGGCCTTGATGTGGGATGGCGAATTCGCAAAGAATACCGACATCTGGAAAAGCCGGGCGTGCGACAGGCGATCGTTGGTGACCGTCTCTGCGAACTCGGACGTTATGGCCAGAAAACCGGCGCTGGCTGGTACAAATACGACGAAACCCGGCACGCTGCTGCTGATCCTGAAACGAATGAAATGGTTCGCAAATGGGCGATCGACGCTGGAATTCCGCAGCGTGATATCTCCCCCGAAGAGATGGTAGAGCGGTGCGTTTACGCACTGGTCAATGAGGGTGCGCGAATTCTTGACGAAGGTATCGCGATGCGCGCCGCAGATATCGACATTATCTACGTCAGCGGCTACGGGTTCCCTGCTTATCGCGGCGGCCCTATGTGGTATGCCGATAGCGTCGGACTGAAGAACGTTTACCAGCGAATTTGCGAGTTTCATGCTCAGCATGGCGAACTCTGGGAACCGGCGCCGCTGTTACGCCGTTTGGCGGAAGAAGGCAAAACCTTCGCAGAATTTACAAGCCTGCAGACAGTCACGGTGTAGGGCGACGCTCGTCGAAACTAAAGCTGCTCTGCTTGCAAGCGAGGACATTTTCGATTGACTTGTGAGACGGCTCCGGTTCGTACCGGCGAAGACCTCAATGTCGACGCTCTGACGGATTACCTTCGAGGAAGAATTGAAGGTGTTGAAGGTGGCATAACAGTTGAACAGTTCCCCAGCGGCCACTCCAACCTGACGTATTTGCTGCGAACTGATAAAGACGGTCGTGAATATGTGCTCCGGCGCGGACCTCTCGGCCCTGTGGCTCCAAAAACTCACGACATGGCCCGGGAGTTTCGCCTCCTGCAAATGGTGCATGCCCATTTTCGGCCGGCGCCTGCTGTTTTTCTTCTTTGCGAGGACGCGGCGGTTCTGGGTTCCGTTTTTTTCCTGATGGAGCGACGCCACGGACTCATATTGCGCGATACTGTTCCGCCACAACTTGCGGGTTTACCGAATTATCCGCAGCTCATCAGCGAAGCATTCATCGACTGCTTCGCATGCCTGCATGCCATCGACATCTTTAATACCGGTCTGGTGACTCTCGGAAAGCCAGAAGGTTTTCTTGTGCGCCAGGTGCGTGGATGGGCGGAGCGATGGCAGGGCGCCGTCACTGACGACATCCCGAAAGCAAGCGCAACAAAGATGGATGGTGTGATTCGCTGGCTCGCCGATCGTATGCCTGTCTCGCCAGCGCCAACCTTAATCCACAACGATTACAAGCTCGACAATATCATGCTGCGCGCGGAAAAGACGCCTTCAGTCGAGGCAGTTCTCGATTGGGAGATGGCAGCCGTCGGTGATCCACTCGCGGATGTCGGTCTCGCTCTGTGCTATTGGGTATGGACACAAGCGGGACTGCCCCATGGCCAGGTAGTACCATCGCTTACAGCACAACCGGGTTGGTACACGCGTGATCAATTCGTGGAGCGATATGCACAACAAACGGGACGTAACCTCTCACGAATCGGATATTACGAGGTGCTCGGGGTCTTCAAACTGGCCGTGATCCTGCAGCAAATCTATTATCGATTCAGGCGGGGACAAACCAGCGATTCGCGCTTCCAGAATTTCGACGAGCGCGTGTACGCGTTGATCGAAGTGGCGTCCTCGCTGACGGGAAAGCTCACTTGAGCACAATCTACTTAGTGCGGCACGGCCAGGCGGGCACGCGTGATGCTTACGACTCTCTTTCGGAGTTAGGCAAGCGTCAGGCGCGATTATTGGGGGAACATTTCGTTTCGCAGGGAATTCATTTTGCCGCGGTGTGTTGCGGCGAACTCTCGCGGCAGCGCCAGACCGCTGAACAGATCCGCACAGCTTATTCGGATGCCGGCGCCTTCTTCCCCTCAATTGAGATTGATCGCGGCTGGAACGAATTCAATCTTGAGCAGGTCTCCCGAGAGCTTGCTCCTCTTCTGTGTGGCCAGGATGCTGATTTTCGCCGCGAATACGAAGAAATGCTTGAGCAAGTGCAGATCACTCACGGTGCGCACGAGGCAAGAGTTCACCGCAAATGGCTGCCCTGCGATACAAAGATTGTGGAGGCGTGGGTTCACGGGCGCTTCCCTTACAGCGGTGAAACGTGGAACCAGTTTTGCGAACGCGTTCTCGCTTGTCGCTCAAGAATCAACCATCGTCAAAGGCGCGAAAACATTCTCGTGGTTACATCGGCAACGCCCATTGCTATCTGGACCGGGATTTCGCTGCAGATTTCCGACGAGCGGGTAATGCGGCTCGCCGGCGCTTTGTTTAACGCCTCCTACACAATCCTGCGTCTCAGGCAAGAGGAACTCCGCCTCTTTACCTTCAATGCAGCTTCCCACCTCAGCGGCATAGGAGTGCGCACGCACCGCTGACGTGGCGAATTATCCGCGCTTCACGAATAATAACGAAGTACCCACTCCGCCACACAGCACGGCTTGGCAGAGTTCTCAGTTTCGATTCTGACCTCGAACACGGCTTCGATCGCGCCCGAAACTTCCTTGACGGATTGCACCACGAAGTGAGCCCGGATTCTGGAGTCACATCGAACAGGGGCGGGAAATCGCGCCCGATTCAGTCCATAATTCACCGTCATGCGAACGCCGCTTCGGATCTCGACAATTTGTCGGATGAACCGACTCAGCAACGACAAAGTCAAGAATCCATGCGCAATTGTCGTTTGAAAGGGAGAGTCACGCCGTGCGCGGTCCTGGTCCACATGAATCCACTGTCGGTCGCCCGTAACTTCCGCAAATTGCTGAATGAGGTCCTGGGTGATCGTGAACCAATGTGTCACCCCGATTTCGCGGCCGACCCATTCCGATAGCGAGTTGGGATTTTCGAGTTCCAACGGCACTAATAACTCCTCCCAGTCGTCGTGAAATAAACGTTCGGCGATGAGAATGAAGAATGATCAACCTGCGGGAAGGTAGTGTCCATCTCAACTGAGTCAATTCCGCAGGTTAGACTGTGTCGGCACGCTCCATTTTCCAAGTTCCACCTTCGCAATTGCTTCGGTGTGGACCTCATCCGGGCCGTCGGCCAAACGCAGGGTGCGGGCATTCGCCCAGGCCGCTGCAAGAAACGTGTCCTGAGAGACTCCCGCACCGCCGTGTGCCTGGATCGCGCGGTCCAGCACGTGCAGAGCAACATTCGGCGCCACGACTTTGATCATCGCGATCTCAGCCCGCGCGACCTTATTTCCAACCGTGTCCATCATGTAAGCGGCCTCCAAGGTCAGAAGGCGCGCTTGATCAATCTCCATGCGCGAGTGCGCGATGTCTGCCCGTATCGACCCCTGCTCAGCCAATGGCTTGCCAAACGCTACCCGCGCTTGCACGCGCTTGCACATGGCTTCCAGTGCTCGCTCTGCCACACCAATGCAGCGCATGCAGTGATGAATGCGTCCGGGCCCCAGGCGCCCCTGCGCGATCTCAAAGCCCCGCCCCTCGCCCAGCAATATGTTCGAGGCGGGCACGCGCACATTTTCGAAAGTGATTTCGCCGTGCCCATGGGGAGCGTGGTCATAACCAAAGACAGTCAGCATCCGCTCGACTTTCACTCCGGGAGTGTCGAGCGGCACTAGAATCATCGATTGCTGCCGATGTCGAGGAGCTGAGCCATCCGTCTTACCCATGAAAATAGCAACCTTGCAGCGTGGATCGCCCGCACCCGACGCCCACCACTTCCGTCCATTGATGATGTATTCGTCGCTGTCCCGAACAAGACTCGCCCCGATGTTCGTCGCATCCGACGATGCGACACCCGGTTCGGTCATCGCATAGCACGATCGGATTTCCCCTCCCAGCAAGGGTTTGAGCCAGCGTTCCTTCTGTTCTGCTGTACCGTAGCGCGCGAGCACCTCCATGTTGCCTGTGTCCGGCGCTGAGCAATTGAAGACTTCGGGAGCGATCATGCTGCGGCCCATGATTTCGCACAATGGCGCGTACTCCAGGTTCCTAAGCCCAGCCCCATGTTCTTTGTCGGGAAGAAACAGGTTCCACAGCCCTGCAGCTCGAGCTTTTGGCTTGAGTTCTTCAATCACGCGCGTCGGCGACCAGCGATTCTGTTCAACCTCCTGATAGAAGCGCGACTCATTGGGATAGATATACTCATTCATGAACTTCAGCAAACAATCCTGCAACTGCTTCACTTTGTCGCTGAAAGCAAAATCCATATCTTCGCCCGATTCTGAGTTCGTCAAAAAGCTAAATGAAGACCTAACAAAGAGCACGATGCGGTGCGCGCGATTATACAAAAGCTGCTCTTGTAGGTCACTATCACATTATCGTCGCTATCGAGATATCTAACCGAGAGTGATTAAGGTCGACATTTTCGGCTTTTGTTTCGCCCAGTCTTGCGGAGGTTCGACTGGATAACAATAATCGTGGGTACGAAACATGCGAACGCTCGCTCAAACGGTTGGGCCGGGGCCGACTCTACGGCCACGATCGCTTTTCATCAGCGCGTGCGCCGGAATTCTCGTCTTCGGCATTGTCCTGGCAATCCTGGGAACTGTTTTCGGCTTGCCGGAGATGCGAATGCGCCTGCAGATCAATCTCTCGCAGCAAGGAAACCTGTTTCTGTTGCTTTACCTCGGTATTTTCTGCGCTTCCCTGGTCGTAGGCCCGTTGGTCGATTATGTCGGAAATAAAGCAAACCTGTGTGTTTCGTCCGCCCTCGTCTCAGCGGCGATGGTGTGGTTCGCGCTGGCACACTCGTTCACGTCCGCCGGCATGGCTGCCGTTCTGCTAGGACTCGGTGGCGGAGGTTTGAACACCTGCACGAACGCGCTCGTATCCGACGTCTACGGTGACGAGCGTGGACCGATGCTGAATCTGTTGGGCATCTTCTTCGGGTTTGGCGCTATTTGTGTCCCTCTGCTCGCCGCCAGTATTGAAGGACACTTCTCGATTCCTCAATTATTTCTTTTTTGCGCCGTTCTCGCCGCCGTGTGCGCTTTCGCTTACGCATTGCTGCCGTTTCCTCCGGAGAAAGCAAGCCAGGCATTTTCGCTGCGTGAAGTGGTTGGTGTTGCAAAATACGAAGGCGTGCTATTGCTTGCTTTCATCTTGTTTCTTGAATCGGGGAATGAAGCGTGCATTGGCGGGTGGACATCGACGTTCGTGAATACGATTGGGTACTCGGCGCGGACAGCGACTCTGGTCCTGGCCTCATATTGGGCGGCTCTGATGGTTAGCAGAATACTGGCTGCGCGTGTGCTGCGAGCGATCGGAAAGTCGCAACTTGTATTGGTCATCGCACTGATGTCGCTGTTGGGATGTGTGGCATTGCTGGCGACACGATCGTTGTTTCTCTTATTTGCTGGGACTGCGCTGATCGGCTTGTCGTATGGGCCAATTTATCCGACCACGTTGGCGATTGCAGGCGACCGCTACTCCCAGCGCACTGGCACAGTTTTCGGATTCCTGTTCTCGATTGCGCTGATAGGAGGCATGCTATTGCCCTGGACGACGGGGCAGGTGTCGCAGCGGCTTAGTGTTCGTGCCGGCATGATTGTGCCGTTGCTCGGAGCGGTTGGCATTATTGTTTTATCGGCCACCGTGTTCGTGCGTGAGCGCAGCCGTGGCGCCGTTTAGCGATATCAGGAAGTTTTCGACGGGAACCTTATTCTACGCAGCGTAAGCCGTGATAAGGTGCTCTCGCTTGGATTTCATCCGTTTGGAGGAAGCAATGCAAAGGCGCACTTTTATGAACATGGCCGCCGGGTTTACATCGGCGCTTGCCTTTGAACCGCTCGGATTGGGAAAGGAAAAAGAACGAAAAGATCCGGTGCCCTATCCCGATCCTGCGGTCGAAGTGGTTGATCCCCGTTTCGAAAAATATAGAGTTGCCAGTGCAGCGGTCGAGCGCCTCTATACCGGCACGCGATGGGCCGAGGGGCCGGTGTGGTTTGGGGATGGTCGGTATCTCCTGTTCAGCGACATCCCGAACAATCGTATGTTGCGTTGGCAGGAAGAAACGGGAGAGGTCACAGTTTTCCGTAATCCTTCCAGCTACAGCAATGGCAATTACCGCGACCGGCAAGGCAGGCTGCTTACCTGCGAACACGACACGCGGCGCCTGACGCGAACTGAATACGACGGCGCCATCACAGTATTGATGGATCATTATCAGGGGAGACCGCTGAACGCTCCGAATGACCTCGCGGTGCATTCTGACGGCGCGATCTGGTTTACCGATCCTGGTTACGGCATCATGTCGAATTACGAAGGCCATAAGGCGCAGTTCGAGTTGCCAGCGAATGTCTACCGGCTCGACCCGAAAACGCGCGACGTGACCGTTGTTGTCGGTGACTTAGACAAACCCAACGGTATATGTTTTTCTCCAGACGAGAAAAAGCTCTATATCGTAGATACCGGGGTTCCAAAGCATCCGACTGATCCCCATCCGATTTTCGTGTATGACGTAGTCGATGGCATGAGCCTGACAAATCGACGGCTCTTTGTAAATATGGCGCCGGGGACATCCGACGGTATTCGTTGCGACGTGGATGGAAACATTTGGTCCGCTGCTGGTTGGGGAAGTCAAGAATACAACGGAGTACACATATTTGCCCCCGATGGCACGCTGATAGGAAAAATCCACCTCCCTGAAACCTGCGCCAATCTCTGTTTCGGAGGGGCCAAGAAGAACAGGTTGTTCATGGCGGCGAGCCAGTCTCTATATTCGGTCTACGTCGGGACTGAGGGGTCCCAAGTACCTTGAGCCGTCAATCGAGCAGGAATTCGTCGCCCTATGTGTCGGGTGGTTTTAACTCGCCCACCACGAACCAATAGGCGAACACCCCCGCAAAAAGAACAATCGAGGCGAGCTCAAACCCCTGAACATATGACCGAAACGATGCAATCAAGAACCCTACGGCGAGCGGTGCAATAATTCCCGCGAGATTTCCTGAGAAGTTCTCTGCCCCAGTCCAGATTCCAACTGCTTCTGTTGGCGCACACGACTGAAGAATCGTTAGCAGGTTACCCGTAGCAAGGCCAACAACGGACGCTCCAATCAGTAGCGCGATCGCGATTCCAGTATGGGCAGTACGCATCGCGGCGATAAGAAAGACACCCATACCGAACGCGACAGTTACGATTCCCTTCCGCGTAGAAGTTTGGTCCCAGCCGCGAGCGATTAAGCTATCTGCGATCCATCCGCCAATCGGTTCGGCAATCCCGAACGTGAAGAACGCGAGTGAAGCATAAAAGCCTGCGTGCACAATGCTCAGATGGCGAACAGTTACCAGATAGTCAGGCAGCCATGTCACCAGCACATACCAGTAGTAGTCAAAACAAAAGAATCCAAGACATATACCCAGCAAATTGCGATTGAGAAAGGTGCGAGGTATGGCGAGCGCCGCAAGTCCAGATGATGCCACACTTGGGCGAGCTGCTCGCAGGTGGCGTGGGAAAAACCGGAACCAAGGTGCAATCCAAATGAGAGCTATCAAACCCAAAAAAAGAAAAGCGCGTCGCCATCCAAAATGAACCAAAAGCCAAGGGACAAGAATGCCTTCCAAGACCAACCCGGTCCGGGTTCCAAAATCGAAGAGTCCAGAGGGCAGACCACGCTCCTTCGGCGTAAACAGCAGGCTTACGATTTTCGTCCCTCCCGGCAAGTAAATGGATTCCCCAACGCCAAGAAGAATCCGGAACGCCAGCAGCACCGCGAAACTGCTCGCTAGTCCCGTGAGTCCCTGCGCGAATGACCAAATTGTGAAGGCGCCTGCATAGAGCCAGAACAAATTGAATCGGTCTGCGCACCAACCTATCGGAATTTGCATCAGCGCATACGACCAGAAGAACGAAGAAAGGAGCAGCCCCTTGCTTTCCGCGCTAAGTGCAAAATCCCTCGAGATGAGTGGCAGCGCAAACGAAATGGCGGCGCGATCCAGGTAGTTGATTAGCGATGCCGCAAACAGCAAACTGACGATCGTCCAGCGCCGCTTGTTAGAAATGTCCGATAGATCCATTAGTGTGCGATCCGGTTGTACTTCTTCAGAACTTCCAGCAATCGGTCATGAGGAAGCGCGATCACTGTATGACCCTCTATACCGGTCATCGTCTCGGCGGCGATCATCGCATTAATGACCGCTTCTTCCGTGGCCTGAACTGTCGCTAGAAAGATGGGGTTGATCTGATCGTTCGCCAGCATGCCAACTTGGCGAACACCCCGTGAGGAAGCTGCTCCCGGATCGGCGGTTGAGAACGCGATGAAGATGTCGCCGGAGCCATCGCCCGAATAGCTACCGTCTCGTCCCAGTCCCAGGGTCACGCGCTTTGCGACGCGCTTCAACTGCGTTGGAATCAGCGGGGCGTCCGTGGCGACGACGACAATGATAGAACCCACGTCGTCATCCCAAACTTTCGGTCCGGTAATCTCACGGCCGACGGGCACGCCGGCGATCCGCAACTGATCCCGCTGTCCGTAGTTGCATTGCACCAGGACACCGACAGTGTAGCCTCCATACTTAGCGTCCAGTACGCGCGATGCTGTGCCGATTCCTCCTTTGAACTCGTTACAGATCATTCCGGTGCCGCCGCCGACATTTCCTTCCTCCACCGCTCCACTATGCGCACTGTCGAGCGCATGAAAAGCATCCTCGGGTTTCACGTGAAATCCATTGATGTCATTCAAATAACCATCCCAGGTCTCAGCTACAACCGGCAAAGACCATGCGTAGCCTTCTTTGTCAGTCCCTCCGTGTTTCAGACGCCAGGCGATTACCGCATCTCGCACGATGCCGACGCTGTGGGTATTCGTGATCATAACGGGGCCCTCAAGAAAGCCCGACTCTTCGACCCAGGTTGTCCCGGTCATCTCGCCGTTGCCATTCTCAGTGAACCATCCGGCAAAAACAGGATCGTTGGAGTCTTTGCCCCGCGGCAGAATCGCGGTCACACCAGTTCGCACGGGCCCGACGCCTACAGGTGAGGACGAATCACCCGAAATCAGTGTCGTATGACCAACTTCCACTCCTTTGACGTCAGTGATGGCGTTTAGCGGTCCGGGCGCGCCATCGAAGGGAATACCCAAGTCCCGTGCGCGCGGTTTGGTTTGAGCGCATACCAAACATGTGAAAATTAGACAAAAAAGAAAAATACTCACGTTGTTGAAACCAAGCTTAGGCATCGAAGGTTCCTCCCACTGTTCGATCAGAATGTCGATAATCGCGCTTTAGGCCGTAGCACGATTTACTCTCTTGACTTCGCACGCACAATCGCCATAATCTTCTCAACCAAAAAGCGGCCAGGGAGCTTGTCGGTCTTTGCGGAAGACTCGACGTCAGAGTTCTCCTTGAGACCCGGGTTTCGTCTTTCAATTCCTGCGCAAAAGAATAGTACAGATTCTAAGGGGACCAATGATGAAGTCTTCCATTCGGAATCGGTTTTTCTTCTTG
>JASHPL010000476.1 GCA_030038125.1 Candidatus Sulfotelmatobacter sp. | reverse complement strand
CTTCGGCAAGAATAGAGCAGCCTCAGTTATCCCGCGAGTTCATTCGATTTTCCCTCTGTGTGATCTGCCGAAGCGACGGACCTACCTTCATTCAAACCTGATTTGGTGACAGATTCACTCTCGCGACGAGCAAAAGGATCGCGCCATACCTTGAGTGCTCTCGCTAGCTGGTAGGTTGAACAGCGGGATAGGCATGGACTATACAATCGAGTGGTGGTCAGCTAGGACGACGAGGATTGTCCTACGCTCCGATAACCTCAGGAAGCCGGGAGAGTTCTTCGTCCGTGCTGTCATTGGGGACTGAGCATCCCGGTGTCAGGATGAACTTACTGCCGGCCAGCTTCCTGGCGGTCTGCCATTGATTACGGATTTGTTCCAAGGAGAGATCTTTGTAGTTCTTCTCATCGATTCCGGTGGCAATGGTCTGTGAGAACTTGCTGCGCACAGTACCAACTGCCACGCCGCTGGACTGCACGGACCAGTTGACGACCGGAGCCGGGAAGTCGACAAACTGGTCAACATATTCGTTCTCCCAGTGCAAATGGAGGAAGTTCAGCTTGGCGCTGGCGGTCGCTGCAAAGAAGAGCTTGTCAAACGGCGCGCTGAATTTGGCGTAGTCTGCCGGGGAGAGTTCTGCGCGGTTGGCGTTCGCAATCGAAAAGAGAATCCCCGAAGCGCCTGCCGCAAGGGCGCGCTTTGCATGGTTGATATGCGACTGCGTCAGCACATCAAGGGCGTCAAGCAGCCGCTGCGGGTTCTCCTTCTGGAGGCGAATGACCTCTTCCTTCGATGACAGTTTGACTGCGACTTGCCAAGGATTGAAAGCAGTTTCGAGAATATACGCGTCTCCACGCAGTCCGTCACGGATCAGTTCCAGGGCGCGAATTTGATCGGGAAACGGATTGTCGAGAACCTTCAGCTCATACCAGTTGCCTCCGGGCTTTGGATACGGATAATCGCTCATCACCTTCACGATGTCCGTCTTGTACTTCCAGTGATAGTCGAGTGTGGCTTTGGCGTGTTCTTCGGGATTCTGGAGGCCGAAGTGATGCCAATGCGTGAACGGTGGACGGTCCACGTCCTGGCCCGCTAGTGCCCGATCTACACGCTTTTTGCGTGTGAGTGGGTTTCGGCCCGCAACCTTGCCCAAAACTGGCTGTGCAACAGCTACGCCAGCGGCGGCCGCGGCGGACAACAGAAATCTTCTACGGCTTATCATGATCGGCTCCAATCTCAGCTTTCAGGTTTCGCAAAGTGTACGTTCGCCGAAAGCAACCGGGCGGCGGGGCCTAATCCTTCCCGCACGGGAGATAGACGAATTGCCGGTGGTCTGGCTCTCCAATTCCGCTTCTGAACACGACATCGGTAACATGGCGACAGAAAACGGCCTCACCAACGTGCCTGAAGATCCACCACCTGATAGTGCTCGACACTCTCCGGCAACTCCAAGAGTGCGGCTCGGTCCTCAGGATAGTATTTCGGTCGCTCCGGGTTGCCCCCCGTGTACTCGGCAAGCGCGTCCATCGAATCCCAAAATGACACGAACATAAATTCTACGTTTTCCGACACAATACGGCGAAGGAGTATCCAGCCACGATTGCCTGGTACGTCACCGTAGTCGGGATAGGCCGTCTCTTTCAGGAAGCGCTCATAGCTATCTGCATTGGTGCCACCCGTTCGGCCTCGCCAGACACGAATGATCATCGCTTTTTTCTCCACTCTAATACCCCTGTCCAGAAATCTTCCAGAACCTCAGTTTCCACTTTTTGCAACGTGTACGTTCTCCGAAAGTAATTGTGCGATCTCGTTGCGCACATCCTCTTTCAAACGTGAATCGAGTTCGCCGCTCGCCCGGCTAGTGAAACCAGTGTGAACGGAACGCACTAGGCCATTTCGTCCAATGAAGAAAGTTGTAGGCCAGGCATTCAGGTTCTCGGCCTGTGGAATTTTGTCGTTGAGCTGACTTGGTTCCCCAGCAATCAAGTAGGCGTATTCGATACCGTAGCGCTTAATGAACGCGCGAGGGCGTGAGAGGGTTTTCAGTTGCTCTGCCTGCTCAAAATCCAGCGCCACAATCTCAAGTCCCTGAGTGTGATACTTCCGGTAGAGTTCTTCGAGAAAAGGGGCTTCGTCGTGGCAGTTTGGGCACCAACTTCCGGTGACATTGAGTAAAACCACTTTGCCTTGGAATTGGGGGTCTGTGTTGGACACGATCCGACCGTTCAGATCCGGGAAGCTGAAACGCAGAGGCTGGCTGGGATCTTTCACTTTCGTATGCTGAGTCGGGTCGTCGGGCGGAGGGAGGTTCTTGGATCGTGCCTCCGCCGGCCGCAGCGCTAACAGGTTCTGCGTGTCATGAAAGCTGCTGATCTGCAGCTGCAGGCTGCCATCAGATTGCGGGATTACTTCCACATAAAACGGCCGTTCTCCGGTGAAGTGACTGAGGACAAACTTACCGCCTCTGAAGTTGCCGGAGAGAGTCCCAGTGTCGCCATCGACTCGCAGAATCGCTGCTTCAATCTTCGAGCCCTTCTGGTTTACGACGAAATGCCACGCCGATTCGCCTTTCGGGCTCTTGACTTGGATTTCCCAAAGTCCGGAAACATCAGGCGCATGCTGGTCGGCGACCGTAACCAGGGACGGATCGTGCCGCTTTGCCTCGAATGCGTAAGCATTTCCAGAGGCGCCGCCGTAGGTTCCAACCAACGCTCCGTCTTTCAGCGTTGCTTCGAGCTTTGTAGCGTAACTATCGAAATTCAGCACCAGCGATCCATTCTGGAAGATTCCGCTGTTGGACGGATTGACCTTGTCGTCGCCATTAAAGAAGTAACTATGCACATCCGTTCCGGTACCGTCTATTTCGATCCTGAATGGAACGGAAACATTATTGACGGTAACCGTCGCGTCCCATATTCCCTCTACCGATTGTGCCGACGCCACAAGAGTGACGGCAAGAATTGTCAACACGGTTGCAGAGGCCAGTTTCGCGCTAGAACCGATATGCATAAAGGAGTCCTTTTGTGCCAGGAGGGCGCATCGCCTTCCAAAACCTGCCGAATATCGCAGCCGACACTATCTTGCTTGGAGAAACCATAATAGACTATTATATACATAGGCATACTCATAAATACAGGGTTCCAAAGTGCTTGCCATATACCATCGCGTTCGAGTCGCTGTCGATTCACTTCCATCTTCATTTCCTTCCAGTTGTCTTGAGTCTTTTGCACCCTCGTCATCTGCTGTCGCCGGACATTTTGCATGAAGCCACAACTCTTTCTTTCGTTCCTCATAGTTGCGCTATTCATCAGCGCGACGATGGCGCAGAACGGCGCGTCGCCGCAAGATCTGTCGCGAAAACCGGTTCGAGTCCTGCTTGTGATTGCTCATCCAGACGACGAATACGAGATGGCTGGCACGGTTTATCGGATCAGCAAAGAGCTATTCGGCACCGTTGATCAGGTAATCATTACAGATGGCGAAGCCGGCTACCGATATTCCTCTCTGGCGGTTCCTTATTACGGGGTCGACTTGACGGATGAAGCGGTCGGTAGATCCCGCCTCCCTGGCATTCGCAGAGAGGAGGCGCGTCACGCCGGCAAAATTCTGGGCATTCGTCACCAGTGGTTCCTGAACGAAAAAGATGACCAGTTCACGCTCGACGCTGCTGACTCCCTGCACCGAAGTTGGCATGAAGGTCGAATTCTCCAAGCCCTCGAAAAGCGGTTGGCCAAGGGACATTACGATTTTGTTTTTGTCTTGTTGCCATCGGAACAGACTCATGGGGAACACAAAGCGGCCTCAATTCTGGCACTCAAAGCGATTGAATATCTCCCAGAAGCCCAGCGTCCGATCGTACTGGGTGCTCAGGCTGGCGGGGGGGATCCTGCGCCCTATGCCTGGCTCTCTGGATATCCACTTACGGTGGCAGCCTCAGTCAAGCCGAAGTTTCAGTTTGATCGAAATATTCGTTTCGGTTATCAGGAATCCCTGTCCTATCAGATCGTCGTAGACTGGGTCATCGCGGAACATAAGTCGCAGGGTCTGTTCCAAACCAGATGTCTACAAGATCGTTTCGAGAATTTCTGGCTATTCGCCCTAAACCGAAATTCTGCGGATCGCGAGGCCGAGTCGTTGTTCGCTGCGATCGCCGCAGGGCCGGAACGCACCACGAAGATTGGAAGTGCAGAAAGTGCAAAACCACACTAGATACGCACAAGTGGGGATTTGCCGAGCGGAGACCAAAACCAGCAGGAATCTCAGGAAGGATAACCATCTTGAACACGCAACAAATGCAGGTCAGAACCGATATCGAATGGGTACATGTGATCGGCGCACACATCGCCCGCGGCGATACGTTCGAGGCACTGGCGGCCACGGTGAGTTCCGCGATTGCAACGGTAAATTGCGACCGCTGCTTCATCTATGTCCGCGACGGCGCAGAACTGGTGCTCTGGGTTTGGAAACATTTGGATCAAGGCGAGCCGGAGCGGACGAAGCTCCCGCTTGGAACGGGACATACGGGCTTATTGGCGCAACATCGGGTTCCAATGGCCATTGCGAACAGCAGTCCGGCGCAGTCGGCGGCGAGGACTTTTGCTCAATGGTCGACCGATCCTGGAGAGACTTTCGTATCAATTCCGCTGTTAGCCCGCAAAGAGTTGGTCGGCGTCATCGATGTACAACACGTAAAGCCCCGCCGATACAGCCTTCGGGAAGTGAAGCTGTTTTCCACCATTGGAGTTCTGCTGGGCGCTGATATCGGTATCTCCCGCTTGCAGAGCCAGAATTCTGAGCTGGTGTTGGAATTGGAAACGCGGAAGCTGGTCGAGCGGAGCAAAGGCATTCTGCAACGGGAACTGGGGCTCAGCGAGCTCGAAGCCTTTTTGGCCTTGCAACGCCAGAGCCAACAGAAAAGTCGGCCGATGAAAGAGATTGCGCAAGCCATCCTTCTGAGCGCCGCAGTTAGGCAGGGTGTCGGCCAAGACCGAATATCAGAGGTGAATACGAAATGTGGCTGGGAGGGTTCGAAAATCCAGGCCTCGAGTTGCACGCCGTCCCGCATCGGAATCATGCGGCTCATTTCGATGTCGTAACCTGGTCCGACCTCCTGCGCCCCTCCTGGCGCGACAGCCAGCAATACCGCCAACACAATCAGTATCTTCAGCGCCCATTTCCTGTCCATTCTTCCTCCATTTGCTCTTGGGCGACAAAATGTTACTGATGCTCTGATCGCGGCGTGCAAAGTAGCGCGAGTCGTGATACCAGCCGGCACTTGGTAATACTAATCCGAATTGAATGGCGAAAGGAGATTGATGCCGGTGGCAGGTTCCAAGTGCGATCTCAACACGGGATTAACACTACTGATTCGACGTCTGCGCGCTTGGGTTTTTCGCTGACAGCGGAATGGGAACGTACTCACCTTCGATTGCGTGACCAGTGCTGAACACCTTATCTGAGACGCGGTACGGGCGCATCGTTTCCTTTCTGAACTCTTTTGTTTCGGAGCAGAATTGACAGCAAATTGAATACATCCCCGGTGTTGGCAGCGGTTTGATTCCAGCGGACGCGCCGACGAAGTGGACTCTGTGGCACTTCTCGCACATGATGCCCATGTGAACCGGCATGGCTGCTTTTCTACCGCCAACACCCCTACGTTTGCAATGCCGGGGGGGTACTGCACGACTTTAATGGCGTCCCGCAAATTGCTATAGGTGTCTGCCGCTACGACGGCTGGTAAACTTCCGCCCCAGGGCTGTCTGTGGCTTTGTCGGTGGAATTCGATCGCAGGAACAACATCCTGCGAGAAACGCCGGATAGCCGAATGACCGGCGCGATTCTGCTCGATTTCCGCGCAAGAGCGTCCAAGTAGCTTTCGCATCGGTTCGAAATTCCACTACATTCGATCGACTCCAACTGCGATGCAATCAATCAGCGAGAATGACTTCTAGTGCTTGGCGAGCACTGGAGTAAACACCGCCTGGGACAGCGTTTTCAGATTTACGTGAATTTTGGCTTCCCAGAAGCAATCTCTCCATGACCGATCGGACATGTAAATGAAGGGGCCGGCGGCGATGAAACCCCGCTTATCGACAGATAAGCCGCAGCTAGTCATTACGCTAATTTGAGGCGATAAGCGAGTCAAGGTTTCCGCCTGCTTATAATATCTGAGCCACAAAGCCTCTCTGGGACTCGAGTGTGAACTCTTTTGAAGCCCCTAGTATCCAGCAGCTTCGGCGCTACGCGGTCACACGCAGCCTTTTCAAGCCAACCAGCTTGATGCGCGCCATCGTGCATCTCGGCTTCGTCCAGGCCGATCCGATGCGCGCACCTGCTCGCGGCCAAGACCTGATCCTCTTGCATCGCGTTAAGAATTATCGCGCCGGGGAGTTGGAGCTCCGTTACCCACAACTGGCAATCGAAGAGGCTTTCTTCATCAATTACGGTTTTCTGCCTCGCGAGACTCTGGCTTTGCTGCATCCGCGCGGGACCCCGCGCGCCTGGAACGCTTGGGACGCAAAGATGCAAGCGTGTGCCCAGGAGGTATTGGCTTTTGTGCGCCGGCATGGTCACACCTACCCCAAGGACGTGCAGGCACAGTTCAACTATGGTCGCATCAAACGCTGGGGAGCCGATCTGAATGCCAGCAATCATCTGTTAGAGGGCTTACACTATCGCGGGCTGTTGCGTGTGACGCGACGCGAGGCCGGCACCCGGGTCTATCAGGCGGTCGAGCACCCGCCCCAGGACGACAGCCCCGACGCTCGACTCGCACGCGCCGGCCAATTTCTGGATATATTGGTAAAGCTGTACGCGCCACTACCTGCGACAAGCTCGGGCTATCTCTGCACACTGCTGTGTCACGGAGTATCGCATCTGGCCGCTGAGGTGCGGCAGCTCCAGCAGCATTCGAAATCCCGTTATGCCCACGCTCAGGTTGATGGTCGGCTGTGGCTCTGGCCACAGAGTGAGAACCCCATCGCAGGTCGACATTCGATCGAGGACAGGCTACGCTTCCTCACGCCCTTTGACCCCGTCGTGTGGGACCGCCGGCGCTTCAAGTTGTTTTGGGGCTGGGAATATAAGCTGGAGGCCTATATGCCGGCTCACAAGCGCCGGATGGGCCATTACGCGCTGCCCATGTTATGGGGCGAGCAAATGCTGGGCTGGGCCAATCTGAAAATAGTCGATGGCCGGCTGCAGCATGAGCTGGGCTTCATTGGCCTGCGGCCACGCGACCGAGCCTTTCAGGTAGCGCTTGATGAAGCATTGCAGCAGATGCAGTTTTTTCTGGATCCTGCTTAGTAATCCTAAGCCTTGATGAATTGAGTGTTTGGCCAGCACCGTCGTCAACGCGCGAGGCACAATGTTTCCAGATTCACGTCCAGTGAATATTAATTGCAGTAGCCGAGTTGCGGCGAACGCCCCTTGTTTTTCAACTTCCGGCTTACCCGTCAAATTAGCAGCCAAACCTGTATCCCTAATTCGTGCCAGCATTCCTGCTTCGCGAGCGCTCTCTGGGTGGAGAGCCGTCAACTGCGGCACCGTTTGGCTTGGCGCGAAGTTCAGCACCTTTTCAGATCGATGTCTTCATGACCGCATCTACGAGACTTTAGTTGGGCTTCCGAATCTCGGGAGTAAGTGGAGGACTACGTCGTGAGAAGAGAAACGCGGCCGGCTCATACCATCGCAAGGCTGCCCCTGTGCTCGCAAAAGCGTAAGCTCGGCTTAGCGGCTGCCGGGAGGCATGAAGCAACATGAGATAAAAAGCGGCATCGAAAACCAAGAAGAACCTTAAAAAACGAACTTCAGAGCGAACTGTATCAAGCGTGGATTGTTAACAATTTGAGTAATCTCCCCGAATCCTGGCGAATCCGTGGTCGTGCCGGGAAAGGCAAACTGGGGATGATTGAAGACGTTGAAGACTTCGGTGCGAAATACCATTTGCATAGACTCGCGAATCTTAAAGGTCTTAAACAGCGAAGCGTCGAAGTTGACAAAATCCGGGCCATACAATGGGGTCCGCGAGGCGTCGCCTAATACTCCTGCAGGGGGATCCACGAAACAGCTGGTATTAAAAAATTCCTGAACTGTTGCATGGCTCAGTTTGCCGCTGCATATTTGATCGGGGCGATTGCCGAGATAGCCAAGGGAAGTTCCAGAGTTGTTAACGCCCGTGGACAAGCCCATTGGGAATCCAGATCCAATATGTGCAATTACATTCATCTGCCAACCGCCGATTGCGGCTTGAGTGAAACCTTGCGCCGACGAGGCGTAACGATTCCCGTTTCCAAATGGCAGGCGATAGAGCACGCTAGCTGACAAGTTGTTGGTTTGGTCGATTACAGACAGTCCTTTATCGGAAAGTCCGGCGGGGCTGAGAGGATAATACGCGACGCCGACTAGTGATCCAAGGTCATCGTTGAGGCCGTTGTCGAACCCTTTGCTGTAGGCGTAGGAAACCAAGAAGTAGAGGCCATTTTGAAACGCTTTTTCCGCCTTGAACTGCAGCGAATCGTAGCGCGCGAGACCCCGGTCGAGAACTCCAATAATGTAATAAAACTGGGGATAGGGCCTGAGATTGGTTGGATCGATCTGCGGATTCGGCGGGGCCGTATTCAGGTTCCACTCAGCGGTCTGCAAATGACTCGAGCGAGAACCCATGTATCCCCCCGTGACCACGATGTGGTCAGGAAGTTCCCGCTGATAGTTGAGATTGAATTGCTGAATGATGCCAGGGTGGAAACTGGTGTCCTCGCTGTACACGTTGCCGCTTAAATTTTTGACATTCGGCGGCGTGGGAACCGGGAACCCCTGGGAGAGAGTAGTGACCGGTGTGATGTCGTCGGCTTGAAACGAGTACGTACTGTAGAACGGTGGATTGAGGTCCAGACCTTCTGCGCCCAAGTTCCAGCCAGCGTCATGCAAAATTGCATATCCGGCTCGTACGGCGTTCTTGCTGGAAAATGGACTGTAACTGATTCCAACTCTCGGTTCAAAGCCCCGGTAATACGGGCTGAGACCCACGGTTTTACTTGCGTTCACGCCCGCAATCAAAAGCTGCCCCGTAGCAAAATCGAAATTGGAATAGCGATTTTGAGCTTCGACCGTAGGAGTGGTATAGTTCCATGCCAAACCAAGTTGTACGGTTAAGTTAGGCCGCATCCTCCAGTTGTCCTGGAAATACGGCCTAAATTCCTTCCAGCGACGGCCGGAGACCGAGCCGGAAAACTCATTGTCGTGCTCGCCCCCGGCCGGCATGCCGAGCAGAAAACTCGCGATGGGGTTGCCACTTGCAGAATTCAATGACCCGCCGGAAAAACCTGCGGTGAAAAGGTTATCGAACGACAGTTCTCCCATGGGGAATGCGTCGCCTAGTTCGTTCAGCTGAAAGAGGCGGACTCCCATGCCGATCGACAAGGAATGTGCTCCATGGACCCACTCGAAATCGTCGGAGAAGTGGAACACATTCGTGCCATCCTGAATAGGAGAAAACCCTCGATCACCCAACCCCCAGTACCCCTCGTTGAATTGGGTATTGAGGAATCCGCTGCTGAAATACGTACCGAGGTTCGCATTGGGGATTCCAAGCTGGTCGCTCCAATTCGTGCCATCTCCAATCGAGGTGATGTGATCGAATGCGCGGTTATAGCCAGCAGTAAACTGATTGATTTTCTTGGCGGAGAAAATATGAGATTCAGAGAGGGCCAAATTCCGGGGATGGTTATCTAATGTCTGATTGCTGGCGTAACCGCCCGGCTGGCTTCCGAACCCAGGAAGCCCCGAGGGTACATAGACCGATGCCTGGTCGCGGCTAAAACGGACAAAGACGCGGTCAGTCGCGGAGATCACATCGTCGAGACGAAGATCAAATCTATTGTCGCTGTAATTCTCGCGCGGCACGTCAACATAATTCGCGGCCAGGACTCCCGGAACATTCGGCAGCGGAAAATAGCTGAGCATTTTCACGGCGATCGGATTGAGACGATTTTTGGGGATGATATTTCCAGGAAATTGCGTGCGGGTTGTTAGACCTGTCACCGGATCCGTTACCGTCGTATTCGGATCATAGATGGGAACCTCCGGCGCTCCTGGAAAAGATTCTGTGAAATTGCCTTCGCGCTCCAGAGCCGTGGGAACCTGGGTCAAAGAAGGAAGACCCTGTACGTTTCTTGTCCCTTCATAATCGAAGAAGAAAAAGGTTTTGTCCTTTCGGATTGGCCCGCCAATGGAACCGCCGAACTGGTTCCGGATATATTCCGGGTTGATTGGAGAAAAATAACTCGACGCGTTGAGATCGGTATTGCGAAGAAAGTCAAAAAGGGATCCATGAAACTGGTTCGTGCCCGCCTTGGAGATCAATAAAACTGTCGGTCCAGCCCGCGTTCCGTACTCAACAGAATAGTTCGACGTGAGTACGTTGAACTCTTGCAATCCATCGATGGAGGGCATTACGCCGAGAGCGCCCGATGTGAGTTCGCCGTCGTCGACTCCATCAAAGAGCCAGTCGGTGCGATTTTCGCGCGATCCGGCAACTGACAGCGAAAAGGAGCCGCGGATTGACGTCTCGCTGCCGCTACTCGCTCCTCCGGAGAAAAAGTCGCTGGGCTGGTCTCCGGTTGATACTCCAGGCGCAAGCGTGGCCAATTCAACAAAATTCCGGCCGTTCAATGGGAGGTCAGTGACCTGGTCGGAATGCACAACCTGACTCAACGAGGCGTCGCTGCTCTGAACTTGCACGGGGTTGGCTTCGACGGTAACTGTCGAAGTTACAGTCGATGGCGAAAGGGTGAAATCGACTTCCGGACTTCCCTGCGCCTCAAGGAGAATTCCCGATTTTTGAACCGTCTGGAAATTGGGGGCAGCTACCTTGATAGTGTACTTGCCTAGCTGCATCAGATTGGCCACGAAACGGCCCGCGGAATCCGTGTTAAGAACCCGCTGAATGTTAGTGTCCGTTTCGGTGATGGTCACGACAGCTCCGGAAATGGAAGCGCCGGAGGAGTCGACGACGTTTCCGACGATGGATCCTGTCGATTGTGCGTAACCCCACGAGGCGAAGAGGATCAGGTTCAAAACGAGTACGGCCCGGCAGAAAAGTGAGTATGACATGGGGGCCTCTGCTTTTGAAACGATTCAAATTCCTGCGGCTGAGTTTTTATCTCATCGTCAGACAGCTTGTCAACCACTAAGTTTCTTCAGGCAGAAGAAAATTCACGACGCAATCCACGAAACAAACGGAGTGCCAGCTTTATTCTCCGGCAGTCGTTTCGGAATCCTTGGAAACGTTAGATAATGCGTGGACGAACTGAAGCTGTTTGGGCCAGTAGCATCCTGGGTCCCGCTTGGATAATGGGCCCCAAAACGTTTCCACAATCTAAGTTTCCGAGTTTGCACGGGCAATAGCTATGCCGAACATGAAGCAGATCGCCAAGATGGCGCGCGTTTCGCTCGGCACCGTATCGCACGTCCTCAACAACTCCGCTGGCGTACGAGAACCGGTGCGCATGCGCGTGCTTGAGGCCGTCCGAGCCGTCGGATATCGACCCAATCAACTTGCGCGCGGTTTGCGTCGCGTCAGGACCAGCATGATTGGAATGATCATTCCTGATATCACCAATCCTTTTTTCCCGGCCGTCGTGAGGGGTGCTGAAGACATCGCTTTTTCGAACGGGTACCGACTGATCCTTTGCAACTCAGACAATCACCACTCCAAGGAACTGGCCCATCTGAATGAATTGCGCGCCTATCTTCCGGCAGGTCTTATTGTAATTCCCTCCAATTTCAGTGATCTCACGGCACAGACCGATGTCTACCGGCGAGCTGGCGCAGGCGTAGTTTGCATCGACCGATTGCCCACGAACTGGAGTGGAGACAGCGTAACGGCAAACAATGAGCAAGGCGCGTATAAAGCGACGCGCTATCTCATTCAATTGGGGCACACCACTCTAGCCACAATCACGGGACCGTTGCACTTAACCAATGCCACAGATAGGCTATGCGGTTTCAAGCGCGCTTTGCGAGGTGCGAAACTGAAGCTCGGCCCAGAATATGTGCAGGAAGCCACCTTCGACAAGAACGGCGGTTATTCGAAGACCGCGATTTTGCTGCGGCTGATTCCGCGCCCTACCGCCATTTTTGCAGCCAATGACATGATCGCCCTTGGAGCACTCTTGGCTATCCGCGAAGCCGGCCTTCGCTGCCCAGAAGACGTATCGCTTATAGGGTTCGATGATCTTGATCTTGGCGAGACTACGAACCCGTCTCTTTCGTCGGTCTCACAGTCTGGATATCAACTCGGGGCAACCGCGGCAGATATCCTGCTTAGCCGCATCAAAGGTGACACCGGACCGGCGAAACATATTGTCCTCGGCACATCCTTGACGATTCGTAACTCTGCCGCACGCGCTCCTGAAATTGAGAGAAGCATTTTCCAATAGTCGCTGGGGTACCAAACAGCTCGTACCAATCGAACTCGTAACGGGTTTGTAGGTCCTTCCTTGACAAGGTCGGCAAGTTGACCGTATAAACTTGGCTCGGCTTGGCTCGGAATGAAACGTTTCAAATAAAGGCAAGAATCGCCATTAGAAAGCCAATCGTTTTGTTTACAGCCGCTACCAAGGAAAACTCTTATGCGTGCCTATTATGCGACTAAGCGCGTTGTGACCGGCGTTGCGCTCGTTTTCTTACTTGCTTTTGGAGTTCGGGCGCAGCAGATGAAGTACGTCGTCGTTGATCAGGATGCCAAAGGGCCCGGCGGAACAGATATGAACTCAATTCTGATCTTCCTGCAATCGCCAAACGTCGAGGTCCTTGGAATCACCGTTGTGACCGGTGATGCCTGGCGCAACGAAGAGGTTGCGCACACCTTGCGCCTTCTCGAGTTGGTGGGCCGGAGCGATATTCCGGTGGTTCCCGGCATGGGTAATCCCATGGTTCGCACCAAGGAATGGACCAACCTTTGGGAGCAGATGTATGGGAAGGTTCTTTATCAGGGCGCGTGGACCAGCCGCAGTTCCGCCCATTCGCCGGAAGAAGTGCCGGAGCTATCGGAGGGAATACCGAAGAGCAAAGCTTCTACTGAAGATGCGGCCCATTTCTTGAGCCGGATGGTGCACAAATATCCGCACCAAGTCACGATTTACGCAGCCGGTCCCATGAGCAATATCGCAAGTGCAATTCTGCTTGATCCCGAATTTGCTTCTCTAGCACAGGAGTTAGTGATTATGGGCGGCAGCCTCAGCCCGCAAACCGACAATCCGGAATACCTGGATAGTCCTCGGCGGGAATTCAATCTCTGGTTTGATCCGGAAGCCGCAAGCATAACTCTTCGCGCCCCGTGGCCCAAGATCAGCGTGACGACCGTGGATGTTTCTATCGAAACACATCTCACGAAAGAAATGGCAGATGAAATCGGGAAATCCCAAGAGCCCGCAGCGCAGTATGTCGCTCGCTACACGCAGAGACCAGGAGAATATCTTTGGGACGAACTCGCGGCGGCCGCATGGCTGGATCCAACTTTGATTACACGGGAACGCTATGTGTACATGGATGTGAGTGTGGACAAAGGCATGAGTTATGGAGATACGCTTGTGTGGACAGACAAGGATAAGCCGGCGATTTCACTGCGAAAGGTACACGCGCAGATGGACGTGGATTGGCCGAAATTTCAGCGAATGTTCATAAAGTTAATGTCGGCTCCTACTCCTAAGTCCAAAAATCCGGAAATGCGCTAAGCCAGCGCCAGACTTGCAGGATCAATCGATGGATTCGAAATCGTCTCATGCAGTTAATCAGCCTTCGCCACGCAAACTTCGCCCAAAGGTGGCCGTAGTTGGCAGTGCGAATATTGATCTAACTACATTCACCGAAAAATTGCCGCGGGCCGGTGAGACGATTTTCGCCAGCAAATTTGATCTTGGCTTTGGCGGAAAAGGCGCGAATCAGGCGGTCGCAGCGCGACTCTGCGGCGCGGAAGTGGCCATGGTGGCCCGGGTAGGAAACGATTTATTCGGGCCGGCTACGATTGAGAATTTCCGCAGACAGGGGATTGATACCTCGCATGTGCGTCAAATTGATGGCATATCGAGCGGTGTTGCCCCAATTTTCGTGGATGAAGCGGGTCAAAATCGCATCCTTGTCGTGAGGGGCGCAAATGACGAACTGCGGCCAACCGATGTCGACTCTGCCGCCGAAGTTCTGAAACAAGCTGACTGCATTCTGTTGCAGTTCGAGATTCCGCTGGAGACTGTTTACCACACCATTCATTTTGCCAAAGAAAACAGCATTCGCTGCATAGTAAATCCGGCTCCAATTCAGGCTGTCGACCTGGAAAGGCTTTCCGGCCTTGATTTTTTTGTCCCGAACGAGTCAGAGGCGGAAGAAATTCTAGGCTCCCCGATGCGCGCTCTT
>JASHPL010000041.1 GCA_030038125.1 Candidatus Sulfotelmatobacter sp. | reverse complement strand
CCATGCGGATCAGAAAATGTGCGGCATCTTCGTTGGCCGGCTTGGTGGTTGGCTGGCCTTCCGGCATCGGCGGAATCACGGACGGCTCGTGCCACCAGCGATCGTCCCATGCGCCCGCGTACGCAACCTTACCGTAACGTTCCTGCCACAGTTGCGCCTCGGCGCGGCTGCGAACCAGCGGAAACTCGGCTCCCGGGACAACTGGAATATCCTTGCGTCCCATGATTTCAAGCAAACGCAGCGCATGCGCGACTTCTTCATCGCGCCACTGATCGCCGCTGGCTACGGTCACTCCCAGAACCTCGGTCTGCGGAGATTGAACCAGAAGCCCAACCGTCTGCATGTTGCTGCCTCCGGGCCCGGAGCAATCTTCGTTGATAATGATCTTCCGTCGCGCCTCAGCGAACGCGAAAGAGGTCAGAAATACCAGACTGATAATTTGAAAAACGATCCTGCGATTTGTGGTCATGAATTGTGAAGCGCATCCACCTGGGACCCGAGGGTTTTCCAGAAAAACCAAAGGCAGACTGCAGTCTAACAGTCTGCCCGGAGTACATTTCGCGAATTTCCCTAGAAATTCAGCCTGAGCGCGAACTGAACCACTCGCGGGTTGTTGACGGTGTTATTGATCACGCCGAAGCTGGAGGGAGTGTTGATGTCCTGCTCTCCGGTATCGGAGTAGCCGTCGAGATAGAACTGCGGGTGGTTGAACAAATTGAAGAACTCGGCGCGGAATTGCAGGTTCATCGCCTCCCGGAAGGGCAACGGGAAGTCTTTGATCACAGAGAAGTCCGTGTTCACAAAACGAGGGCCGTAAACCGGAGCGCGGGCCGCAGTGCCGAGTTCCCCCGCCGGAGCCGACTCAAAAGCGCAAGGGTTGAACCAATTCAAGTGCGTGTGAATCTGTGCTGGCGCAGTGCAACTCGGATTTCCAGCAATGGGACCGGCCTGATTCGGGTTACCTACCTGGTTTGGCCTGGAGAAGGTATTGCCGTTATACGAGAAATCCACTCCCGCCGGATTGCTGCTGTCCACCACGAACAGCGGGAACCCGGACGTTGCCCTCTCGATCAGATTCAATTGCCAGCCGCCAAGTGCAGCGTTCGTCGCGCCGCTCCAGGTGCTCCCGAAATGTCTTCCCTTGCCGAAAGGCAAGTTGTACAAGATGCTGGCCGTGAAGCTGTCGTTCAGATTGAGTTGCGACAAGCCCCAATCCAACTTCGCAGTTCCGGGCAATGGATAATACAGCGCGCCGGGGTTGGTGCCGAGACCGTCGGGCATACCGTTATCGAAAGTCCGCGACCACGTGTATCCCAACAATGCATACAGTCCATGCTTCGCGCTCTTAGTCTCAGCCTTGATCTGCAGCGAATCGTAACGCGCCGTTCCTACGCTGTTGTTGCTATCGACAGATTGGAAGAATCCACCACCGGGCTGGTTTATCGCGTAGGGGAAATTCCCGAAGCCGCATCCCAGCGTATACCCGGCAACGGGATGTGCACCGTCAGGGCACGCGTTCGGATCGTTAAGATTCTCGTTTAACTGCCCAACCAGAACGTGCGTACTCTTCGATCCCGCATATCCAGCCGTGAGCACCACATCTCCGGGCAGTTGTTGCTCGATGTTGAGGTTGTACTGCTGGATCATCCCCTGCAGGAAATTGCGGTTCATCGACTGAATGGTTCCCGTGTACAGCAGAGGATTGACAGGACCATTCAGCACATTCCCAACCGCGCCCGCTGGCGCCAAAGGCGGCACCGGAGTGCTCGAAGCCGTCCCTGGCGCCACGAGAAAGCCGTGGGAGAGACCGGCGGTCGTGCAGCCCGGCGTCGTGCACATCCCGGATGTATCCACCTCGGCATAATAAGGCGGGTTCTGCCACAATCCCTGCCCACCTTGATTCCAGGCGGAATCATGGAAAATTCCATAGCCTGCTCGCACCGCCGTCTTATCGCTCCCCCTTGGTTTCCACGCCAATCCAATGCGCGGTTCAACAGCAGTTTTGTCGAACTGGATACCGACACCTCCATTGGTGACGACGCACGTAGTGCAACCGCTCAACGCCGGGCTGCCCGCAGGCACATACCACTTAAGACTCTGGACATCGTAGTTCGCCTGTCGATTCTCTACTTCCGTTTCCGGAGTGGCGATCGCCCACGCAAGCCCAACCGTCGCCGTCAAGTTCGGCGTAACCCGCCATGTGTCATTGACAAATGGGCGAATCAGTTTCCAGCGCCGTCCCGTCGTGCCGCCGAGGAATGTTTGATCGTGGGCAGCGAAAACTCCCAGGCTGCCAAGCAGCACGTCGGCAACGTCATCGCCCGTCGCGCTTCCCACTTCCACGGCGAAACCATCCTGAAACGCGTTATTCCTTACGTTCATCTGTTCCGCCCGAAAAGTCGCGCCGAAGCGGATGTCGTGCTTGCCCCGGATGAGATCGAGCGTGTCGGAAACCGAGTAAACGTTCGTTCCCCCCTGATAGGGTGAATATCCGCGATCGCCAACTGAAAAATATGCGGCCATGTCGATGGATGTCATGCCGCAGCCAATGCAGTCCTTGGTTGACTGGTTCAAACTTGCGGGATAACCCGTGATGCTGTCGCACGCACTGCCGATGTCTGCCCCGGGAATTCCAATGAGCGCAGCTTTACATGTTCCAGTGCCGAACGAGAGGATGTGGTTGAAGATACGGCTGTATCCAACCAGGATCTGGTTAATCGTGTTCGGAGAGAAGACGTGAGTCTCTGTGATAACCGCATTCCGCCCGTGATTGTTAATGTGCTGATTGCTGCCGAACGCGTTGGCTTCCGACCAGGTCGGTGATCCACCGGGAACAAAGTTGGTTGCTTGATCGTAGCTGAAGCGGGCAAACGCCGAGTCCTTGCTGGAGAAATTGTGATCGAGTCGGACGTCCCAGGTCGCCTCGTTCAATTTTCTCGTCGGCAGATTGGCATAGTTAAATCCTTGCGAGGGATTCGCATTCGGCGTCGGATACAAGGCAATAATCTGGGCGCCGATGGGATTTACCACTGCAGCCGGTATGATGTCGCAGTTGCTTCCTGTCGCTTGCGTCCCCGTGGCGCTCACAGGTTCGGGCGTGGATGTTCCAGTCGCGCATTGGAAGGGAGTGCCTGAATAGGGGTTCGTGAGCTGCGTACCGAACGGATTGTCGCTGAAGTCATAGTTTCCGGCGGCGTTGGGCGTAACCATCGAGGTGGTCGGAACGAAACCGGTGAACGGCACGCCCTCCCGCTGCATCTTGGCCTGATAGTCGAGAAAGAAAAACGTTTTGTCTTTCTTGATCGGACCGCCAAACGAACCGCCAAACTGATTGAGATTGAACTTTTGCTGCGTGTGGGTGAAGTAATTATCGGCGTCAAGCGACGTGTTGCGGAAAAACTCGAATAGCGACCCATGCCACTGGTTCGATCCTGACTTCGTCGTGACCAACACCGTCGGCCCGGCGCGCTCGCCATATTCGGCGGAATAGTTGTAAGTCAAAACCTTGAATTCCTGGATGTCGTCGATATCGGGGAAAATGGCGATTCCGCCTTCGTCCAGCTGATTGTTGTCGTTGCCGTCGAGCATCCAGTCGGTTTCCTGCTCGCGCGATCCGCCGACCGAAAGTGAAAACGATCCCCGCGTCGCCGCCTCGCTGCTGGCCGCATTGGTAAAGAAGCTGACCGGGCTCGTGGACGTGGTGGTCCCTGGCGTCAGCGTGGCGAGCTGCACGAAATTGCGTCCGTTCAACGGAAGCTGGGAAACTTCTTCGGAAGTGATGACCTGCCCGAGAGTTGGGTTCGACGTTTCCACCGCAACCTGCGTCGCCGTTACTTCGACGCTGGTGCTGACTGATGCCGGCTGAAGCGTAAAATCGAGTTCGCGGTGCTCGTCGACTTGCAGGCGTACGTCTTTCTGCTCGGCAGGACCGAAACCTTGCGCCTCGACGCGAATGGTGAAGAAGGCGACAGGGAGCAACGGGACCAGGTAATGACCGGAATCATCCGTTTTGCCTTCGCGCACCAAACCAGTCGCTTGCGATGTGATCCTGACCGTCGCACCTGCGATGACCGCTCCCGCTTTGTCCGTCACCGTACCGGCAAAGCTTCCGGTTGCCTGCCCGTAAAGCAGTGGACTGGCCAAACAAACCAGCAAACCGAAACACAGCGCAAAGAGCCTCTTCGTGCTCCGCATGATCTTCACGCCCCCTTGGCGGTCCCGCTCACGGAAAAGAAAAAAGCTTCTCCCTTCTCCTTCGAGAAAGCTTAAAAAGAAAATGGGAGTCCCCCCAGACCGCAGACACGGCTTATAAATCTGTTACTGCCGTATAGTCAAGAAGTTTCGTAGTGGAAAACACACTCGACTGACAGGAAACTCTGCTCAAAATTGTCTTGCAAAGCAGCGATCCCAGTCCTCCCGCAACGTCCTTCACGTTCAAACAAAAAGCGCGACCCATAGGCCGCGCCTCTAAATTTCCTCTCTAATTTCAGAATAGCAAATCAGAAGGGGTAAACCGGACATTTTTCAAAAAATATATTGCGATTGATTTCAGCATGTTAGCGGAAATCAGCCTCCAAAACCCCCTTGACAAGTTTTTTGGGCTGCAGACGTTTTTTGGTGATTTCCGACGATTCTTGGAGCTCCGGATGACGTTTGGAGCCCCGGACGCCCTCGTCCGGGGTCCGCAGCAAGTGTCCCCTGCTTTTTGGATTCAATTCGTCGTCAGGCCCGCTCGACTTTCACGCTCGCGCCTCCCATTCGGCGTCGAAGCGCGCTCGCTCGTAAAAAGACTTCTGCGTTCCTACTCCGGTGGTCGAGAGCCCGGCATAGAGATTGGCTCGCCGGACTGCTTCCCTCTCATTCAGACCTTCCGCCAGAAACACCGCAAAGCTGCCGATGAAAGCGTCGCCGGCTCCGGTACTGTCGATGGTCTTCACCGCAAAAGGAGCGATGTGCGCCATTTCCTCGCGACTGGCGAGCAAAGATCCGTTGGCGCCCAGCGTGACGATCACGCGGCGAATGCCGCTGCTTAACAGCTTTTCCGCGCAACTCTTGGCATCTTGAACATTTTTGATTGCAGTGCCCGTGATGGCCTCGGCTTCATGTTCGTTCGGGACAAAGTAGTCAAGTCCCTTTAGAGCAGAGAGATCGACGGGCTGTGCTGGAGCGGGATTGAGAATGCAGCGAATCCCCTGCTTGTTGGCGAACGTGATCGTGTAGTAGACCGTCTCGAGCGGAATTTCGAATTGCAGAACGATACAGTGGGCGGTCTTGAGGATCGCTGCGGCTTCGTCTACGTCGGCTGGCCGGAGACGATCATTGGCACCCTTCACCACGAGAATCCGATTCTGCCCGCTCGGTTCAACGAAGATAGGAGCGACTCCGCTGGAAAATCCCTCCACCTGCTTGACGTGGGTGGCGTCTATACCCTGCTTGCGGAAATTTTCGATTGTGGCCGGGCCGAATAGGTCGTTGCCGACGCGCGCCACCATGACGACCTCTGCTCCACAGAGACGGGCAGCCACGGCTTGGTTTGCGCCTTTGCCGCCGAAGCCAAGATCAAATTTCTCCGCAAAGATGGTTTCGCCGGGCTTGGGAAATCGGCTGGTGAATGTCGTTAAGTCAACGTTTGCGCTGCCGACCACTGCGATGCGGGGCTTTGCCATAGGAATCGCGTTGCGAAGTGAAGAAGGGCGAGTCTATTCAGGCGGCAGAAGCGTGTCAACGGGATGCAGTGTAGTACCGGGCGGCCCATTTCTGGCCGGTTTTGCCAGAAGTGGGGATGTCTGCCCTTCGAGGCTCTAGACCTTTGCGGGAGCTCAGTCGGTTTCTGCTATAGTTTCGTTCCTTGCTATTTGGCATCGAGCTGTTTCAGACTGGGTTCGTTCACGCCGGGAGGATCCCATGCCTCGCATTGTCCGCTGCGCCCTGATTCAGGCTTCTAACGCGCTGAGCACGGATCGGCCTTTGGAACAGATCCGGAAAGCGATGATCGACAAGCACCTGAAGTTGATCGAGCAGGCAGCAAAAAAGAAAGCACAGATTCTCTGCCTGCAGGAGCTGTTCTATGGCCCGTATTTTTGTGCGGAGCAAAATGCACGCTGGTACGAATTGACCGAACGCGTGCCTGACGGTCCGACCGTGCGCTTAATGCAGAAAGTCGCGGCCAAGCACCACATGGCAATCGTCGTGCCGGTCTACGAAGAGCAGATGGCGGGCGTGTACTTTAATACGGCCGCAGTAATCGATGCCGATGGCAAGTATCTGGGAAAATACCGCAAGCATCACATCCCGCACTGTCATCCGGGATTTTGGGAAAAGTTTTATTTCACGCCCGGCGACCTGGGATATCCGGTGTTCGAAACAAAATATGCGCGCGTGGGCGTTTACATCTGCTACGACCGCCATTTTCCGGAGGGTGCGCGAATTTTGGGATTGAACGGAGCGGAGATCGTGTTTAATCCGTCGGCGACCGTGGCCGGCCTTTCGGAATACTTGTGGGAACTGGAACAGCCGGCCCACGCTGTCGCCAATGGCTACTTTGTGGGGGCGATCAATCGCGTGGG
>JASHPL010000475.1 GCA_030038125.1 Candidatus Sulfotelmatobacter sp. | reverse complement strand
CGAAGGCGCTGGAGATTGCGGGCAGAAGGCTGAGAGCGCCAGCGGGAGGTCCCTCGACTGCGGATTTCGATTCTGGCGAATCGAAATCCTTCGCTCGGGATGACAGGTTGGCGATGGATTGGCCGACAATTACGTTGCTGCATCGATCTTTCGCGGAATTGGCAGACCACCAGCGACCAGCGACCATCGACGGCCTGTTTGCCGATCTTGGAGTGAGCAGCCTGCAGTTGAACGACGCCGCACGCGGATTCAGTTTTCAGGCGGAGGGACCGCTCGACATGCGGATGGATCCGCACTCGGAGCGTAGCGCCGAACAAGTGGTAAACCACCTCGACGAGCGACAGCTTGCCGACGTGATTTACGAATTCGGAGAGGAAAGGAGGTCGCGGAGAATCGCCAGAGCCATTGTCCGGTCGCGGCCGATACAGACTACCGCACAACTAGCGGATGTGATATCAGCCGCGGCCCGGCCAATGAATTCTGAAGAAAGAAGGATTCATCCAGCGACCAGGACTTTTCAGGCTCTTCGAATTTTCGTAAACCGTGAATTAGACGATCTGAAGGCGCTGCTGGAAGCGGCGCCGCAGATTCTAAAGCCAGGTGGAAGGGTCGTGATGATCAGTTTTCACTCGCTGGAAGACCGCATCGTAAAGGATGCCTTCCGCGACGGTGAGAAAAAGTACAAGTACTACCGGGTGCTGACCAAGAAGCCGGTAACAGCATCGGAAGAAGAGATTGATCGCAATCCGCGGGCAAGGAGCGCGAAGCTGCGAGCCGCGGGAAGGGTTTAGCTCCGGAAAACCTGCTGGAGCTCCCGGCATTGGCTGTGACGGGCAGTGCCGGGCCACTGAGTTCAGGTTGAGAACGAGCGGACAGAAGATCCGCAGAAAAACTGGCTTCGGACCTCGGACAGCAGGCCTCAGCAGATAACTGAGGGCGCAAGTCGGATGGCCGAGGTCGGATTCAAGGGTTCCGTGGTAGGAATCCAATTCGAGGCAGGCGGGAATGTACACAGGTACGATTATCAGCGATCTGATGGCAGCGGTAGAACGGGCCGAGCGGCTGGCGGAAGCAAAACGAATCAGCGAGCAGCGGGAACTGCATGAAATCTTCGCCATGCAGATCCCCATCGTCGAAGGCGACGAAATCCTTGTGGGGGCGGCATAAATGGCGGCGGCGGCGGCAACGGTTCGGGGAACGTATGCGGGGGAAGGACGGCAGCCATTCTGGAGGGGAACGCCGGAGATCTATTTCGCCAAGAACATCGACAATTCACGCCTGGTCAAAGTCGAAGATCCGAGCCGCAACCGCGAGATGAAGCAATTCGGCGTCGCCTTGGCGTGCCTGTTTCTGCTGGTTTTTACCTATGCCTGGCAGCACTTCAAAGCCATTGAGTACGGATATCGCATTGAGTCGGCGAAGCGTGAACTGACCAACATGACGGAGATGAATCACGCTCTGCGCCTGGAAGAGGCATCCCTGCGGGATCCGGAACGAATCGATGTACTTGCGCGCCGCATGGGACTGGTGCCGCCGGAACCGGGACAGGTCATCCGCATGGATGCGGCGACTGCTGATGGCGAAGGGCCAGTGATGGCGAGTGCCACGCCAGTGATGGTGATTGAGGGACAATAGGGCCCGAGTGAATGTGATGCCGTAGACTTTGCCAGGCGGCCTGATGCTCGAGGCCGCCATGTTTGTCTGAGCGAACGACCGACGACTAACGACCAATGGCGTCCTTCGATTCCACTGTCGCCCGCAACTCCCGTCTTTATCTGCTTGGATCGATATTGCTGCTGTGGTGTGTCGCGATCTGCGCGCGCCTGGTCTATCTGCAAATTTTCTGTTACGGCTCATTCGTCAAACAGGCGGAGCACCAGCAGCAGCGTGCGATTCCGCTGGCGGCGAAGCGCGGCATAATCTACGACCGTGCGGGCCGCGAACTGGCGATGTCGGTGCTGGTCGATTCGGCCTTTGCGGTTCCCAGCGAAGTCAAAGACCTTCCCACCGCAGTCTCGTTGATCTCGCGCATCAGCGGCGAAGACGCCAATGTTGTGCTGGCCGATTGCCGCGCACACAAAACCTTTTGTTGGGTGGCGCGCAAAGCCGACGATGAAACTATCCAGCGCATCAAGTCGCTGAACTTGCAAGGGATTCACTTCCAGAAAGAACCGAAGCGGTTTTATCCCGCGCGCGAACTGGGGGCGCAGGTGCTGGGTTCCGTAGGAATGGAAGACTCGGGACAGAGCGGGATTGAGCATGAGTTTGACGATGAATTGGCCGGACGCCCGGGAAAAATGTTCATTTCGGTCGATGCGCGCCGGCAATGGTTCTCGGACATCGAAACCCAACCGGAGCCAGGCGAAAACATCGTTCTGACCATCGACAAAAACATTCAGTACATCGCGGAAAAGGAACTCGACCAGGCGATCCAGGACACGAAAGCCATCGCCGGAACGGTGATCGTTGAAAATCCGCATACCGGTGAGATTCTGGCGCTGGCGAATCGACCGACGTTTAATCCCAATCTTCGGAGGCAGATTACTCCTGCGGCGCTGACGAATCGCGCGGTGAGCGACGTTTATGAACCGGGGTCGACATTCAAACTGGTGACGATTTCAGCTGCCTTGGATGAGAAGCTCACAAATCCGGATGAGATATTCGATTGCCAAATGGGGTCGATCGTCTACAACGGCAGGAGAATTCACGACTCGAAGCCGCATGGATTGCTGCCGGTCTGGGGGGTGTTGGCGGAGTCGAGCGACGTGGGAGCGATCAAAATCGCGCTGCGGCTGGGAGATGAGCGCTTTTACAAATATATCCGCGCTTACGGATTTGGCCAGCAGACCGGAATCGAGCTGCCTGGCGAAACACGCGGGCTGACGAAGCCGCCAAGCCGCTGGTCGAAGGTTTCGATCGCCGCGATTTCCATGGGCCAGGAGATCGGCATTTCGCCGATTCAGCTGGCCTCTCTGATTTCAACCTTTGCCGATGACGGAGTTTGGGTGGCGCCGCGAATTGTCGCCGGCACGGTTCCACCGGAAGGCGCGTTGCAGAGAGTGGCATTTCATGCCGGCCCGTCCCATCGCGTCATTTCATCGTTTACCGCGGCCGAAATGCGTTCGATGATGCAGAAAGTCGTGCTCGAAGGCACTGGGAGAAAAGCCATCCTCGAAGGTTATTCGTCTGCGGGAAAAACCGGAACCGCGCAGAAAGTCGATCCGGCGACCGGAGCGTATTCGAAGACAAAATATGTCGGCTCGTTCGCCGGATTCGCTCCCGTGAATAATCCACAGATCGTGGTTGCGGTGATTCTCGATTCGGCCGTGGGATTGCATCAAGGCGGACAGGTTTCGGCCCCGGTGTTCCGCCGCATCGCGCAGGAGGTACTCGAATATCTGCATGTACCGCATGATTTGCCGCTGGCGCCGCAACACCAGTTACTGCTGGCGCGGGCGAATTTGAAAGACAGAGATTTGGAAGAAGGAACGCCCGACCACCTGGGCGAGCCGCTGGAGACGGCGGACGCCAATGATGCGTCGGCGAAGTCGCCCAGTCTCGCACGCGCACCCCTTCCACAAGCTCAGGGCGGGCTCTCGCCAGCCAAGGCCGAGAGCGCAACAAATGTCGTGCAAGCCGCCATACGAGAGCCGCTGCCGAATCAAATTCCGGACAAAGAACTTAATCAAGTGCGCGAGGCGAACCCGCCGGGTCCCATGCCATCGACTGAATCGAAACTACCTTCCACGGGCACCGTCGTTCTCGACGTCGAACAGGGTGGAATCGAGGTGCCGTCCTTCGAAGGAAAGACCGTGCGCAAAGCCGTAGAAGCCTCACAAGATGCCGGACTCGATCTCGAAGTTGTGGGAAGCGGGGTGGCTCGCCAGCAAACGCCTGCTCCAGGCACGCACGTACCCGCCGGGTCGCGCGTGACGGTGCAGTTCGGGCCCTAGGACCACCTTCCCGCCGAGCACGCCGAAGAAGTTTCTTTCGATCATCATTGCCTCCGCTCTCTCTGCGCGCTTGGGTGACTCTCTTCGAGTTTGACCCGCCGAAAAAGCGCGTGTTACGGTAATCAGTCACACCCCATCGCTGAAGACTTGGCGCAGCTCGCTGAACGAGGTCCCGTTTGTCCGCTGTTGAAGCATCTACGCGCGAAAATCCGCTGACTCCGGCCATCCGAAAAACCGCGCTGAATGCGGTGCATCGCCAGATGGGCGCGAAGATGGTCGAGTTCAACGGCTGGGAGATGCCGGTCGAATATCCTGCGTCGATCGGGTGCGGAATCATCAATGAACATATGGCGGTCCGTACCGGCGTCGGCATTTTCGATGTCAGCCACATGGGAGACATTCGGCTCGCTGGTGCGCAGGCGCTCGCCGCCGTGCAGCATATTTCCATGAACGACGCAGCACGGCTGGCGGTAGGTCAAGCGCAGTACTCCGCCATGCTCTATCCGAACGGCACATTCGTTGACGATGTGATCGTGCATCGCCTCGGGGAAGACGAGTACCTGCTCGTCATCAACGCCGGAACGCGTGAAAAGGATTTCGACTGGGTCCGCGACAACACCCGCCAGTTCGATTGCGCGGTCGAAAACCTGTCAGATGATTTCACGCAGATTGCGATTCAGGGACCGAAGGCGGTTGATGTTCTGCAGAAGGTGACCGATGCGGATCTCGGCAAGGTGAAGTTCTACTGGGTCACATGTGCAAGGGTCTGTGGACTCGTGAACATCCTGATCGGAAGAACGGGCTACACCGCTGAAGACGGATTCGAAATTTATATTCCATCCGATGAGCAAACCAGCGAGCGTGTATGGAACGAGGTTCTCGGGGTGGGCAAGGAATTCGGTGTTGTCCCCTGCGGACTGGGCGCGCGCAATACACTGCGCCTGGAAGGCAAACTTCCGCTCTACGGACATGAGATTTCCGATACGATAAACGTTTGGGAAGCTGGGCTCGATCGCTTCTGCAAGATGGAGAAGGCGGAGTTTATCGGGAGGGCTGCGCTGGAAGCGGCGAAGACAGCCGGGATCAAGCGAACGCTGGTGGGTTTGGAAATGACCGAGCGCGGCATCGCGCGCGACGGATATAAAGTTCTTGACGGTAGTGGGCGGGAGATTGGCTACGTCACCAGCGGGTCGCCGGCTCCATTTTTGAAGAAGAATATTGCGCTGGCGTATGTGCCAGTAGAGTTCGCAGCGGTAGGCACGCCGTTGAAGGTAGAAATTCGTGGGCAGGGAGCGGGAGCCGTGGTGGTTCCGACGCCTTTTTATAAGCGGCCGAAAAAACCTTAAGCACAGTCGGATACCGGATTATTTGCAGCTAGGAGCTAGACGCTGTTATGGCTTATCCCACAGATCGCAAATACACCAAGGAACACGAGTGGATCCAGGCAAATGGCACGTCCGCCAGCATCGGCATCACGGATTATGCTCAGCAGTCGCTGGGTGACATCGTCTTTGTCGAACTGCCTAAGGTGGGCGCTGAGTTGTCCGGAGGCAAAACCTTTGGCACGGTCGAGTCAGTAAAGGCCGTTTCGGACCTGTTCGCACCCGCCTCTGGCACCGTCACAGCAGCCAACGGAGACCTCGCAACTTCGCCCGAAAAAGTGAACCAAGATCCGCACGGCTCGTGGATGATCAAGATGGACCTGAAAGACCCCAGCGAACTCAATGCGCTTCTCTCTGCTGCAGACTACGAGAAATTCGTGGCCGAAGAGGCGGGACACTGAGTGCCGAAAGCGAAGTGCTCAAAAACACAGATCATCCAGGTCCCATACAACTTAGGGCGTCTGACTCGCGCTGAACTGCTACAGATTGTTCGAATTGAAGCCGACGAATGGGCCGTTGCCGCGGCGGCATTGACGGCGTACCATCCAACGTTCGATCAAAACGGCAACGCTCTCAGGACGGTTTTGGAGCTGATCAAAGAGCTCTGCTCTGTTGCTGCTGCATCGACGTAACGCGGAAGGCATCCATATCTTATGCGCTATTTGCCCAAATCCCCAGCCGATCGCGAAGCTATGCTGAAAGCAATTGGTGTGCGGTCGGTCGATGATCTTTTTGCTCCAATTCCAGGCGAATACCGTCTGAACCGCGATCTGAAGATCCCGCGGCAGATGGCGGAATCTGAGATTGTCGAGTGGTTTCGCCAGCGATCCCGCGAAAATGGCGACGGCTACACCAGTTTTCTGGGCGCGGGCGCTTACTTTCACTATCGCCCGGTTGTGATTGATGCGCTGATTTCACGCGGTGAATTTCTGACCGCCTATACGCCCTATCAGGCGGAAATCTCGCAGGGTACGCTGCAATCCATTTTCGAATTCCAGACGATGATCTGCGAGCTGACCGGTATGGAGGTCGCGAATGCTTCCATGTATGACGGTTCGACGGCGGCGGCGGAAGCGGTGATGATGGCAGTTCGTCTGAGCGGACGCAGATCGGTAGCGGTCGCACGCACCCTGCATCCCGAATATCGCGAAGTCCTTACGACCTACGCCACGCACCAGAACATGCCTTTATCGGTAATCAATTTCAATGACGATGGCCGGATCAACATCGAAAAGCTGCAGAAATCCATCACTCCGGAAACCGCCTGCGTGCTGGTGCAGTCGCCGAACTTCTTCGGCACGATCGAAGATGTGGATGCGATTGCCGAGATTGCCCACAAACAAGGCGCGATGCTAGTGGTTTCGATTGCCGAGGCTGTTTCTCTCGGGATCGTCGAACCGCCACGCGAAGCTGACATCATCGCCATGGAAGCACAATCATTTGGGGTGCCCCTTGGCTTCGGCGGTCCATACTGCGGAGTCATCGCAACCCGGGAGAAGAATGTTCGACAGATGCCAGGAAGGCTTGTGGGTCAAACGGTGGACAAACAAGGGCGCCGGGGATTCGTTCTTACCCTGGCAACGCGCGAACAACACATCCGGCGCGAGAAAGCGACTTCGAATATCTGCACGAACCAGGCGCTGGTCGCGCTGATGGTCAACATCTTCATGACCGTTTACGGCAAAGTTGGACTCAAAGAACTGGCGAAACAGAATCTGGCAAAGACCGCATACGCAGCGTCGACATTTTCTAAGCATGGAGAAATTCTTTTCGGCGGCGCGCCGCGATTTAACGAATTTGTCGTGCGCACCAGCGAAGATCCCAAGGCCACAAACGGGCGTTTACTGGGGCATAAGATGGTTGGCGGATTACCGCTGGCGAAGTTCTATCCGGAACTGGGGCACGCAGCGCTGTGGTGTTGCACCGAGATGACGACTCGCTCGGCAATTGATACGGCGGCGGGCCTGATCGCCGAAAGCGAGCGCTCAATGCGATCGGCGAAAGAAGAAGAGGAAGAAGTTGCACGGTAGGAGTCCGACATGGCCTCGGTTGCATGCTCGTTGTGTCACGGAAGTAAAAAATGCGCAGGGTGCGACGGAACTGGTATTAACCCGCACATGAACGAGAGCGAGCCCAAGTGTAGCGATTGTTCGGGCACGGGCATTTGCACAGCATGCAATGGCACAGGTTTTTCCCGAGTGCCTCGACCGGAGATCTTCGAGCCTGGATTTAACAAACTATGAAGCGTTCAACTCCCAAAGCGACACGTCACGTCAATCAGAATGAAGGATTGATCTTCGAGAAATCCTCGCCCGGAAAGGCGGCGTGGAAGCTGCCTCCGCTGGATGTTCCCGAAGTCGATACTGCAAAACTGCTCGGCTCGGCGGAAAGAAAAGATCTGGGCCACATGCCCGAGGTCAGCGAAATCGAGATCATCCGCCACTTCACGCGGCTTTCCACCTGGAATTACGCGATCGACCTCGGCATGTATCCGCTCGGATCGTGCACGATGAAATACAACCCGCGTGTAAATGAAGCCGTAGCTCGAGTAGAAGGGATCGCGAACGGACATCCTTATCAGCCGGAGAAAATTTCGCAAGGCGCGTTGCAGATCATCAAGACTCTCAGCGAAATTCTGATCGAAATCACCGGCCTGGATGCGATCACGCTGCAGCCCGCCGCCGGCGCCCATGGTGAATTAACCGGCCTGCTGATCATTCGTGCGTATCACAAATCGCAAGGCAAGCCGCGAAAGAAAATTTTGATACCCGACTCGGCGCACGGCACGAATCCAGCAACCGCGGCCATGGCGGGATATTCGGTCGAGAACCTGAAGTCAAATGCGCTGGGGATGGTTGACGTGGCCTCGCTTGAATTGCAGATGAATGAGGATGTCGCGGCCTTGATGCTGACCAATCCCAACACCCTGGGTGTGTTCGAGCAGGAGATCCACAAAATTGCCGACATCCTGCATGCCAAAGGCGGCCTGCTTTATATGGACGGCGCGAACATGAATGCACTGGTAGGCAAAGTGCGGCCCGGAGATTTTGGCGTCGATCTCATGCATCTGAACCTGCACAAGACGTTTTCCACGCCTCATGGCGGCGGAGGTCCGGGTTCAGGGCCGGTGGCCGTTCGAAAAGTTTTGGAGCCGTTCTTGCCGAAGCCGGTTGTAGTCACCAAGCCCGACGGTACTCTTGGTTTCGACTACCAGCGTCCGCAATCTATCGGGCGCGTGCGCGCGTTCTATGGAAATTTCGGAATGTTTGTGCGGGCTCTCGCGTACATTCAGGCGAACGGTCCCGACGGCCTGCGACAAACTACAGAAGACGCTGTGCTCAACGCGAATTACATTCGCAAAGGCCTGGAAGGCTCCTACGATCTACCCTACGCCACGCCGACCATGCACGAAGTGGTCTTCAGCGACAAGCTGCAGGCGAAAAAAGGCGTGCGCACCATGGACATTGCCAAGCGACTGATCGACTACGGTTTTCATCCGTACACGACAGCTTTTCCGCTGATTGTGCCGGGCGCGCTGATGATCGAGCCGACCGAGAGTGAGTCCAAAGAAGAGATGGACTTGTTTGTTGACGCGATGAAGTCGATCGCTGCAGAGGTTGAAGAAGAACCACAGACCGTGCTCGACGCACCGTATTCCACGCGGGTTTCACGCCTCGACGAAACCGCGGCGGCGCGGAAACCCGTACTGCGCTGGAGCCCAAATGTGTAGGGGCGGCGGACGCCCTCCGGGCTACTTCGGCGCAATGTCGACCGAGGCGCGGGTTGTCTCCCAATCGAGATGCATCACGCAGCCGCTGCCGGTCTTCTCGTAGGAAATTGTGAAATCTTCTACAGGCGAGGACACTTTCGAAACCGTCATGTCCACGCGAGCCAGTTCATCACTCTGATACTTGTATGGGATGCCCCATTCCCCGGTCTTCTTGTTGATGATGAGCGTCCACTTATTGGCATCCGGAACGGTGAAGAGCGTGTAACTTCCGGCAGGCACGCTCTTGCCGCCAACCTCAACGCCTGTTGTGGTGACGAATGTAGTCGCGTCATTGGCGCCGGTGCGCCAGACTTTTCCATAGGGGACGAGGCCGCCATAGATTTGACGTCCCTTCATGCGAGGGCTGGAATAATCGGTCGTGATTGTTTGGCCCATGCCGAGATCGCAGGTTGCCTTTTCGGGCGGGCTCGGACGACTAGAGTTGTCACCCATTTGCGCGAGCGCGACCGTGGTGAGCAGAACTAAGAATGTGGTAAAGACGATTCTTTTTTGCATGTTCTCTCCTTTTTGTCTGCTGGCTAAGGCTAAGAAGATTTTGACGCGTGAGGCGAGATTTCGATAGCGCTGCTCATTATGCTCCCCGCGCAGTCGCAATTACAATCGACGGATGCCGGTTTTTGACGAAAAGCAAGACGAACTCGAACACTACGAAACCATGATGGGCGTGCCACGCGGGCGGCTTGCAGTCACGATGGATCTGATCACCGATGCCATGGCGCTGGTGGGACAGCACGGCGTCTACTGCCAAAGCCAGCGCTGGCCGGGCAAGCCGGTCATGGACATCCAGATCGTGATGAAGAGCCTGAACGATGCGAAGGAATTGATTCAGAGCGTTATGGAAGAACTGAAGCCGAAGCTCTAAGCGTCTTTACCACAGAGGCACGGAGACGCAGAGAAAAAACATTTCGATTCGGAAAAACCTGCGTGAAGCGAATGTCTCCCGGGATGCACCAACCCTCAGAAATTGATTTTGATAACTGTTTTCTCCGCGTCTCTCTAGTGAATAGCATCTTTATGGTCTCACCGTCACAATCACGACTCCGTGCGGTACGACCTGCGCCGAAAACTCGCCGGTAAACTTTCCCAGATCTTTGTGCTGCCACAGATCGCGCACCGACGCGCTGAGGTGCTCGGGATATCCAATTTCCTGCCACTTCACCGCAATCTGCTGCTCACTCTCGCTTCGATTCAGCAATACGACAGCGCGGCTGCCATCTTTTAGTTGTTTCGCCCAGATTTCGAGATCGCCGTTTTTTGCAACACGCTC
>JASHPL010000474.1 GCA_030038125.1 Candidatus Sulfotelmatobacter sp. | reverse complement strand
AGCCCTACCTCGTTTCTTGATAGAAAGCTCAGTTTCGCGGAGGAGTCGGTTGGCTTCAGCCGATGTAAGTCGCTCATCCCACAGGTGGACCGGCAGACCGAACTGCTTTCGCAAGTCTTCCACAAAGCCACGAATCTTCTCAGCCTGCGTTCCTTCCGCACCGCTCATGCGCAGCGGCAGACCGACTACGATCTCCTGCACCTGGTACTCCCGAATCACCTCCCCGAGGTGGGCGAGATCTTGTCGCTTATTCTTGCGCTCGAGCGTTTCCAGCCCTTGCGCCGTAATTCCCAGCGGGTCCGAGACGGCGACACCGATTCGCCGCGAGCCGACATCGAGCCCCAGGATGCGGCCGTTCGATTTTCGTTCGAAACTCACGAGGGGCATTATAGGTCGAGGCGTTGCAGTGTCTTCGGTCGCGAGTCCTGCAATACTCAGTATTCGCAACCAACCTGCTATCCTATCCCGTCCCCTTCGCTGATTTTATTGACGACTCTAATGCCTACGGATCCCGTTCTGGTTGTTCACGGCGGCGCATGGGCCATTCCCGATGACATGGTCGAGGCGCACATCCATGGCGTCAGCAGCGCGCTGAGCGCAGGGTGGAGTGTGCTCGATCGCGGCGGTTCCGCTCTCGATGCGGTCGAGGAAGCGGTCGTGATCATGGAGGATGACGAAACCTTCGATGCCGGCCGCGGCAGCTTTCTCAACCGCGACGGCCACGTCCAACTGGACGCTCTTATCATGGATGGAGCCACCCTCCGCGCCGGGGGAGTGGGCTGCGTGGAGCACCTGCGCAATCCAATCCGCGCCGCGCGTAAGATTCTGAGCGAAAGTCCCCATGTTTATTTCGTGAGCGAAGGCGCGGAAAAATTTGCTGCCCAGCATGGCATTTCTCTCTGCACCAACGAAGATCTGATCATTCCGCGCGAAGTCGAGCGCCTGCGCGCCTATCAGGCGGAGGCAAAGAGCCATGGAAAAGATCTGTTCGCGCCCACCTCTGACGACGTGACCGTGTCTCATGACACGGTCGGCGCGATCGCGCTGGATCGTGAAGGGAACGTTGCCGCCGCGACTTCCACTGGAGGCACGCTAAACAAAGCTCCCGGACGGCTTGGAGATTCCTCGCTGATCGGATGCGGTTGCTACGCCGACAACCTCAGCGCCGCGGCCTCAACCACCGGCTGGGGCGAGCCCATCATGAAACTCGTGCTCGCCAAGTGGACCGCCGATCGGATCGCGGCCGGCAACCTTCCGGAATGGGCCGCACAGGAAGCAATGAATTATCTCAAGCAGCGGGTCAACGGACATGGCGGCATCATCGTGCTCGACGCGCAAGGCCATATCGGCATCGCCCACAACACCCCACGCATGGCTTGGGCGTATAAGACGCTAAAGAAGCAGGAAGCAGGAATCGAAAGATGTATGGGCTGATGCCTGCAAGTTCACTCCGGTTTGCGAACATCCCCGATCCATGGGATGGCCAGAGCACCGCGATGCACCTCGACGAGGATTGAATCGTCGATTCGGAATTGCGTGTATTGACGGTACTTGACGCTCACTGTTTCCGTCGTCCGGTCTGGCCGCCAGGAAGTACATTCGATGTAATACGACGCTCCGTGCCGGCCATGGCTCACGTACTTGCGGGTCACGAGTTGCTGATGCGTTTCCGGCACCGAACGATCCAGAGTGCCGTTCAGCCACAGCGCGAGAGCCACCACCGCCGGAGCGCACGCCACCCAGTAAACGACGGGAAAGAATCCACTCACATCCCCGCCGCCCATAGCCTTCCGCCGAATGTGCCCGACCAGGATGACGATGACGAAGAACGGAATGAGACCAACCCAGAGGAACCGCGTCTGATCGAGCGGCCGATAGACGGCGATTGCCAGCATCGTCCCCATCACCCCAATCGCGGGAATGAGCATAAATGGACGACTCAGCGGAAGTCTCGGCCGGACGGATCCCACTGGTGTGTAGCCCAAATCGGAAGGAGGCAGCGGCCCTGTCTGGTCCATGGGGTGGATATATCACGGAAACCTCAAGCGCGGCTGAAAATCCCGCAGCGGATGTCACGATGGTACCTACAACCACCCCTTCGTTCTAGCGATCCTTGCAGCTTCGACGCGGTTGCTCGCCCCCAGCTTGCTGATGGCCTCGGAAAGATAATTGCGCACGGTACCGTCCGATAAGCCCAATTGGGTGGCGATGTCGCCACTCGCCATTCCTTCACCAGCCAGCCGCAGAACTTGCCGTTCACGATCGGTGAGCGGATCCATTTCTCCCCACGCTTCTGTCGCAAGTTCCGGATGGATCACTCGCAGTCCCTGATGCACACGCCTCACCGCATCAGCCAAATCTTCGGCGCGCATATCTTTCAGCAGATAGCCCGAGGCTCCTGCCTCGAGCGCGCGCCGCAGGTATCCGGTGCGGGCGAATGTGGTGACGATGATGACGCGCGTCCCGGTTCGCCGCCGCTTCAACTCGGCAGCGACGTCAAGGCCGCTCATGTGCGGCATTTCAATATCGGTGATAAAAACATCAGGTTTTTCAATGAGCACCGCATGCAACGCTTCTCTCCCATTGCGCGCCTGCGCGATTACGGAAATATCGCCTTCCATTTCAAGCAGGGCCGCAAGCGCGCCGAGCACCATACCTTGGTCTTCGGCCAGCACCACTCGGATTGCCTTACGGCCGTCCTTCGTGCTCTCTTTTGCGCTTTCTTTCGCCAGGGGATTCAATTCTTCACGCTTTCGTCGTTGGGTGCCAAGTCCTTTTCAGCCACGTCTTTCAAATTCAGCCACCTCCGTCAAAGGTAGCGTGATCGTGAGCCTGGTTCCGGACTGGTTGCTGCGCTGCAACGTCCCGCCGAGCATTTCGACGCGTTCGCGCATGCCGCGCAGCCCGTTGCCGTCTGGTCCCGTAGAGCCTACGCCGTCATCCTGAATCTCGAGGCGACAGGACCCGTTCTGTTGCTCGAGGCGCAGACGGCAGGTGCGAGCTTGCGCGTGCCGCATCACGTTGGTCACAGCTTCGCGCACCGCCAGCGACAATACACTCTCCTGCATGGCTGGAAGTTTCACCGTGGTGGCAGCGTCGCACTGCACGGTCAGGCCGGCACTCTCGAGGGTCGATTTCGCCTGCGCTAGTTCCGCCGCCAAGCCTTTCGCTCGGTAACCGCGAATGGCATCGCGCACGTCCGACAGTGCCCGCCGCGAAATCTGCTCGACTTCGCGAATTTCTCTTTCCGCGCGCTCGACATCGCGCTCCATCAACTTTCCGGCCAGTTCGGCTTTCAAGGTGATGACCGACAGTGTATGCCCCAGCACATCGTGAAGATCACGGGCAATGCGTTCCCGCTCCGCCACCTTTGCCAAATGCTCGATCTCCTCATTCGCTTTGCGCAGTCGGCGATTCATGCGATTGCGCTCGGCGAAAAACGTGTTGCCGGCGCCGATGAAGATGGGGAACAGCGAGGAGAAGAACAAAGTCCAGGGATCGATGTGCAGCAGCCATCCCTCGATCGCGCCGATCGCACCGATCGTCCCTACGCCGATCCAGGCTGCCGCCTGTGTGCCCACACAAAAAGGCACCATTGCCGCGGCAAAAATAAAAAAGGTACAAGCTCCGGAGTTGATGGGCTGGAAAAGCAGTCCGAGTATCACCATGCCCACGACGTGCCCGAGGGCAATTGGATTCTCGAGGAAAAATAAGCCGAAGTAGAAGACCAGAAATACCGCTGCTCCGAGGGCATCAAGCAGCCACAGCCGCAGGCTCACGTGATCCGCGATCGGCTGGATGAAAAAGAAACCTAGATAAACGACCCACAGCAAAGGACTCCAGCCGTGGTCCTTATCCTTAAGGACAGTGTTCCACGATTTCAGTTTCCATGGACTGCCCGTGGCGCAACCTACATCGCGCTCAAAACTGATTAGCGGCATACGTCTATTGTCATCCCTGAGGTCAATTCCGGCTACCCCACTGCTGGCTTGCCGACAAACCACACTAGCGTCGCCGCCGGAACCAGTACGATCAGCCAGTGAGCGCCGAAAAAGAGTGCCATCAAGCCGAATGCAATCATGGCCAGTGTTGAACCGTATCCCTTCTTTGCTTCCGCACTCATGATCATTCCCTCTTTGCTGTCAGCCTACTGTCTTTCTGAATTTCGGGCCCGACACTTGTAGAAGTTCGGCGCCATGATTTGCGTTCTCTGCGGTCAGAACTTCTACCGTGAGTGCCAGGTCAACTGAGAAATCCCTGCTCGTTCAGCCATACATCTTTTCCTGATCACGCTGAAAACCGATCCGCGCCATGCCCAGGCAGATCATCGTGAATCCGATCAACACCTCCCAGTGCGTCGCATTCGATTCGTGCGCTCCGGCGCCCACGACAGACAGTGCCAGTTGCGACAAATGATAGGGCGGCAGCACCAGAGCGACCTGACGCAACACGTGCGGCAAAAACATGAACGGCACCCAAAGTCCGCTGCAGAACGACATGGGCAGATAGACCAAGTTGATCATCGGAGGAGCCGAGTTCGGCCCGGTGAAATATCCCAGTGCCAGGCCCATGGCCGAGAACGGCAGCGAACCCGCGACCAGAACGCCGAATAACTCCGCAAATTTTCCGGGCGGCATGCGCACTCCGCCGAACTCGACTCCCAGCGCGAACAACGCCAGCACAATCGTGGCGCTGAAAATCATGCTGGTGATCACCTTCGCCCAGAAATAAGCAAACGGCGGCATGGGACTGGCGCGTTTGACCTGTAGCCATCCCAGACCGCGATCCGAAGCCAATCCGGCCGCGGTTCCAAACAACGATGCACCCATCACACCGAACGTGCCATAGGTCGCCATCAGATACGTCGGTAGGCCCGTGCCGGCGATTGCTTCATGCGAATTCAGTACTAGCCCGAACAGCACGTAGAACATGATCGGAAAGCTCAGCACCGACGCTGTGTACATGCGCACGCGAAGGTATTTCAGAAACTCGTATTTCGTCTCCTTGAGATAGATCGTAGCCGTATGGATTGGCGAACGTTCCATCTGAGAGCGAGTCAGTGTCATGGATGCGGTGCTCATTTTTCCTCCGGCATGCGTCGCTTCTTAGTCCGAATCCCCGTTGCGTGCGCTGTCTCGCGTCAGCGCCAGAAAAGCTTCTTCTAGTCCCGCGCTCGTGACCTCGAGTCCTGACAATCTTTCATCACGTGCCAATAGCTCGCGCACCACGCGCTCGGCGTCGCTGGTATGGATCTCGATCGCCTCGCGATCTTCTTTCACTTCGGTCACTCCCGGAAGTTGGTGTAACGTTTGCAGATTGATCCTGGTGATGCAGCGAATCTTTTTTCCACTGGTTTGCACCTTGATTTCTGTGGGCGTGCCTTCCGCAATGATTTCTCCCTGGTTGATCACCACAACCCGATCCGCCAGCGCATCAGCCTCCTGCAAATAGTGCGTCGTGAGCAGCACCGTCTTGCCGCGATCGACGAGCGCTCGAATTTCATCCCACAACAATCGCCGCGCCTCCACATCGAGACCCACGGTTGGTTCATCCAGAAACAGCAGGTCCGGATCACCACAGATCGCTAGCGCAAACAGCACGCGTTGTTTCTGTCCTCCGGAGAGTTCGGCGTATTTCCGACCGGCGATCTTTTCCAGGCCGCTCGCCGCGAGCACATCCTGCGCCGGCATCGGTTTCTGGTAATAACTCGAAAACAGATCTACGTGTTCCCGAACGCGTAACGTTTCCGGAACACGCCCCACTTGGAGCATAGCCCCCGTCCTCATCCGGTTTTCGGGATTCGTAGGGTCTGCCCCGAAAACTCGTACTTTCCCCCTATTGGGAGGCATCAAGCCCAAGAGCAATTTCACAGCGGTCGTCTTGCCCGCACCGTTCGGGCCTAGGAGTGCCACAATCTCCCCTGCGCGAATCGCAAGATTCACTCCCCGCAGCGCCCGTATCGGACCGTAGTTCTTGTTGACGCTTTCCAGGCTGGCAACGTTTGATTCCGATCGGGATGAGCTGCAGTTCCCGTTTTGTTCCCTGGCTTCTATCATTTGCTTCTCCATCTGAGCCTGCGATCCTGGCACAAGTTCATGAGAACTTGACAGATCTTCGCGGACTTCCGATGTGTGCGCCAGTGCCATCCATCACATGGCCAGCGTGACAAATGTCATCCTGTTGCGGTCGAAGAACTTGCTTTGAACTCAAGGAACGGGTGTAGGAAGAAGCAGCCGAGCCAGTTTTGGCACGCCCGCCAAAATCTTCTGGAATTTGTTACGAAATCCGAACAATAACGTGATTTCCACAGAACCAAGCTCTGATGCACCGACCCTACGAAGGTGATGAGACGCGCTCTCCATCCCGTATCTGCCAAGGGCCGGGCCATGTTCGGATTTCGTAACAGGTAGAGAAAACCCCGAGAATTTTAGCCACAAGTCCCTGAAAAGACCCTCTGGTTTTGTTATCATCCGGGCAAATTGACGGAGGCCCCCGTGATGCTCCCGGCTGGTAAAAGTCTTCGCACGTTGCGTGAAAAACTCGGCCTCACAATGCGTGATGTTGAAAATTCCAGCGCCCGCATTGCTGAGAAATACCGCAACGAAGAATTCTCTATTCCCCCGAGCCGTCTTTCTGATATCGAAACCAAGGGCATTTTGCCCAGCATCTTTCGCCTGTACGCGCTCTCGGTTATTTACCGCCGCGATCTTCGCGAACTGATGTCGTGGTATGGCGTCGACATCAACAACATGGCAGCCGATCTTGGCCTTGTCTCTCCGCCCAAATCTCACGTATCCGATGCTCTGACTGGTCTGGCTGCCGTGCATCTCCCGGTCCGCATGGACCCCGCCTTCGATGACCGCCGCACCACGAATTTGGGCCGCATGGTTGAGCAGTGGGGGCTGGTGCCACTCTCGTATCTGGCACAGTTCGCGACCAGCGGTTTCACTTACGGCTATGTCGGCACGCAAGATTTCACCATGTACCCCATTCTGCCTCCGGGCAGTTTCATTCAGGTCGATGAATCGAAAAATCGGGTAGTTGAGGGATCTTGGCGCTCGGAATACGAGCGTCCTATCTATTTTGTAGAAACCCGGGACGGTCACACCTGTTGCTGGTGCAGCATGCGGCGGGACGAAATCATCCTGCAACCGCATCCCTTGTCGCCAGTCCCAGTACGGGTTCTCCGTCATCCACAGGACGCGGAAGTGCTTGGGCAGGTTGTAGGGGTGGCTATGAAACTGACCGAGTGGCACGCCCTCGATTCCGTTGCAGGCTCGAAAGCGCCGCCAGCACTGAACTAAGGTGGGTGATCGTCGGAGCGTCCTTGCGATCTCCTGGTACCAACCTCACGAACTGCTTCTGCATGCGGGTGAGGTAAACACCTGCCGTAGTTTCTCCCCGCGATATCTCTACATCCTCAATAAGCACCGCGACCGGAGTGCGCAAAACGCTCCCTACGATCTCGGAGTGCGCGGTTCTCAAGGCACGCTTGGAGGATTCCGCTCCATGTACGGCCTGCAATCCCCAATGTTCGTAGCTTCCATGGTCTTGCCGCAACGACGCCAGGTAATCCAGCTTCGCAAGCAGTCCTGATACAGCTGCCAGCGTGGTCTGCTTCACGTCTTCAAGAGCCGACTTGAGTCTCATTGTTCTTCACTTTTGTTACGAATTCCGGAGCTTTCACGAGTTGCACTTCTCTGTGGCACACCCCTACCCGCGTGTAAGTATCGCGCTTACTTCGCTACACCACAAAGGAGAAAACAACCATGAAACGCTTGTTGCTCGTTCTCGGTGCCGTTGTCCTCTTTCTGAATACCCTTGCAATTCCAACCATAGCCCGCGCCGATGGCGGCGGAGGTAACGGCGGCTGCGGATCAACAATGTGCAAGCCGTAACCCAAGAAAATTATGCACGAACGGCGAGCCAACGATCCGCAAATCTTGGCGCCTTTACGAAAACAGAACAAGATGCTCCATCAGATTGCCGCCTGCAGCCTGCCGCGGTATAGTGCCTCCTTACCGCCATGTTGCAGGCGCATTCACTCCTTTGGCATTACCTGTGGGCTGCGCCAAACCTGCTTCTCCTCCTGCTAGCATTTATCCTCTGGAAACGCGGGACTTTTCGCCAGTTCCCGGCATTTTTTGCTTTCGCAACGCTTGGCGCCGTGGGTGAACTGGGAGTCTATGCGGCCGTCGTGTCGCCGGCTGTTTCAGCCGCAATGTACTGGCGCGTCGATTGGGGCAACCTAATTCTGGAAGTAGTGCTTAAGTTCGCCCTTATTGGCGAAATCTTCTCTCTACTTCTTGCCGCTTACACGTGTCTGGCACAGCTGGGAAAAAGGCTGATCTGCGCGATTGGTATCATTCTGATCTTCACAGCCGTCGTCCTGGCCGCTTACGCCCCTGCGAAAGCATATTTCCCGATCGTATACGGCGATAATCTGCTGAAGCAGGCGACGTTTTTCGTGGAAACGGGAGTGCTGCTGTCGATTTTTCTGTTCTCCTCCTACTTTCACCTGCATTGGCCGCGACAACTTTTCGGCATCGCCTTAGGAGTAAGCATCTCCTCATGCGTTCACCTTGCGACCTGGGGCTCGATCAACAATGCCGGATTTACGCTTCACACGCGAATTCTGCTCTCTTTTCTGAATATGGCAACCTATCATTTCTGCGTTCTTGTGTGGTGTTATTACCTGCTTGTTCCGCAAGAACTACCCGTGCAACCTGCGGTTCCCTTACCTGAAAACAATCTCGCCGTTTGGAACCGGGAATTGGAGCGTTTACTACAGCAATGATTTTCGCCGTCCTGCTTGTTATCGCCGCGGTGCTCTCGCTGGTTGTCATCGTTCGCATTGCGGTTTTGCGCAATCTGCCGATTTCTGCGGGTGCTAGCACCGAGTTGCAACCGCTCGACATCGATGCCTTTCAAAATCTGATCGACCCACGCGAATCGGAATACCTTCGATCCCATCTGCCCGCTTCCGAGTTTCGGCGGATACAGCGATTGCGTCTGCGTGCCATAGCGGCCTACATTCAGGTGGTCGGTCGCAATGCCGCGTTGCTGGTCCATGTTGGCCAACTCGCTCTAAGTTCCACTGATGCTAAAACCTCCGAAGCGGGTCATTGCCTTGTTGATCAGGCCCTATTGCTGCGCCGGAATGCTGCCTTTGCGCTGCTTCGAATCTACCTGGCGCTGCCTTGGCCCAATGCTACATTTGCCGCTGCCCCCATCATCGACGGATATCAGCGGCTCAATTCATCGGCCATGCTTCTCGGACGGCTACAAAACCCCGCAACTTCCGTGCGACTCTCAGTTTCGTAACGGGCGCCTCGGGTGGTGATGTGGCGGATCCCCCGGTCGGAGTCTCCGCTCCGACGATGGCGTCAAGGCTCGGCGGATAGGGAGCGAAAACTAAGTGCGCAGCGTTAGAAAACACATCGCATGTTACTTTGGAAATAACCTCTGCTCGATTCGGTACTTGTTTTCCGTCGCCTTCTTGATGTAAAAACCACCGCAGTCTTACTGTTCCCAGATGCTTGGGTGAAAACTTCGAAAAACGCCATTTGAAAAGCCTCGGCTGCCCGCTCGTTGTCGCGAGCAAGGGAGATCCCTGATGATCCGCACCTGCAAAACCGCTGCGATTTTTCTATCGTTTCTGCTGTTTGGCGTCACAGCTTTCGGCCAGGGCGGCGCCGCCACCGGCGATCTGCATGTGACCATAAAAGATCCCAACGGAAACCTCGTCCCTAACGCGACGGTGATTGTGCGCGATTTCGCCAAGGGGCTGGAACGTACTGCGACCAGCGACGGCCAGGGCGGCTACAGCGTCCGCCTTCTGCCTCCAGGCACATATTCGGTGACAGTCGACGCTCCACGCTTCACCGGCATAGTGAACGCCGGTGTGGTCATCACCGTCGGTGGATTAGTTGAATTGCCGGTCACTCTGTCGATCTCGGTCAGCAAAGAAGTGGTGGAAGTCAATTCGCAAGCCGCCCTGGTCGAAACTTCGCGCACTTCGACCACCGACACGATCGGACAGCGCCGCATCGACAATTTGCCCATCAACGGCCGCGATTACATCAATTTCACGTTAACCGATTCTCAGGTGGTCCGGGATAACGCGCCCAATACCGGCGCCGCTCCTACCTCCGGCCTGAACATGAGCGGCCAGCGCGCGCGCTCGAATCTGTTGAACGTCGATGGCGCCGACGCCACCGACAACGGTGTCAACGGAGTTCGGTCCACGGTTTCGCAGGAAGCCGTCCAGGAATTTCAGATCATCACCAATAGCTATGCACCCGAATACGGACGCGCTTCCGGTGGGGTGGTCAACATCATCACGCGTTCCGGTTCAAATGCTTTTCATGGCGATGTTTACGGATATCTGCGCAACCGCAATTTTCAAGCGGTGAATCCCTTCAGCACAGTGCCGAATCCGGCATACACTCGCGTGCAAGCGGGTGTGGCTTTTGGCGGCGCCATCAAGAAAGACAAGACGTTCTACTATTTCGCTTATGAAGTAACTCGCCGTCACGAAACCGGATTCTCGGCAATCGGCCAGGGCAATTTCGGACTGACGCCATTCGACGCTTCCGCTTTCTTCGGTGCTCCGCCTGGAAGCGTCAACCTCCAGCTCACTTCGGACCAGGTTGCATTTCTCGCCAATCCTACGGTCGATCAGGCCATCGGTGCCGATCCAACCGGGCCCTACGCGCAGGAGGTCGGGAAGTATCTCGGATTGGTCGGAGCTTCTTCCGGCATGGCGGTGAATGGCGCATGGCCCGTGGGCCTGACCGGGGGGATTTCAGGATTTGCGGGCTTCCCGACCAGTTGCGCACCTCCCGGACCCTGTTTTGTTCCCGGTTCTTATCAAACTCTAGCTTCTCAGGAGGGCAACTTCCCGGTTTTCGAAGGAACGAGCGTCTACTCGTTGCGCATTGATCACAACATCAGCACAACCAATCGGCTCATGCTGCGGAGCAACGTCAGCCCCAGCACCATCACCGGAATCGAAGTCGAAGGCGAAGATCAACCGTTCGGCCAGAACGCGTTCTCTCGCACCTCCCAGCAGACCTTCCGCGACATCGCCGGCGTAGCGCAAGACACATGGACGATCGGCAACAATAAAGTCAACGAGTTCCGTTTTCAATATGCCCGACGCGGTCTCTCGTACTTCTACAACACCGCGATTCCCGGTGGATCCGATCCTGCGATCAATATTCCCGGCTACGCTTTCTTTGGACGCGAACCTTACTCCTACATCCAGCGCGTCGAGCAGCGTTATCAGTTCACCGACAATTTCTCCTGGACCATGGGCCGCCATGGCACAAAGTTCGGCGTCGATTTCAACTATTTGCCGCTCACCGCGACGTTCACCGTCAACTATGGCGGCGTTTACGATTTCGGCTCGTTTGATGCCGCATCCCTGGGATTCGTAAACCCGAGTCCTGCAACGCTTCCCAACTTTCCACAACTCTCTGCGGTGCAAGCTTACGGAGCCGGACTTCCCGGTGACTTTATTCAGGGCCTCGGCAGTCCCAGCGATTCGTTCCGCAACATTCCCATCGGCGCATTCTGGCAAGATTCGTGGCGCGTCAGTCCGAAAATGACTCTGAACTATGGCTTGCGCTACGACATTGAGATTCCGCCAACCTTCCCGCCGCCAAAAGGACTGGCGTTCCCCGCTTACAATCTGCTCGGACTGCAGAAGGGCATTCAAACCGCCACGCACAATTTTCAGCCCCGCATCGGTATCGCGTGGGATCCCAATGGAGACGGCAAGACAGTGTTGCGCTCGTCCTATGGGATCTTTTTTGACCATCCGCTGCTGGGCCTCTACTTCCTGGGTCAGGCGTCAGACGGCTCCTCCAGCGGACAGTTGGCTTTCGGCGGAACGGGTCTCTGCGCCGGAGCGGGCAATCCAAGCAATCTGAATGCATTCACGATTTTCCAGGGGCTACTCAATCAGCCTTCTTGTGCTCCGTCGGCATTCCCCTTGGGAAATGCGAACCTCGGATACCTGCCCAATCAACAGCAGTTCACGTCATTGAATTTTCCTCAGTCGGTGTTCCTGAATCAGAATTATCTGAATCTGAACGCGAGCAATCCGGGAGCATCCACGTTCTTGCCTCTGGGCTTCCAGCCATTCGGATATCCACAATCGAAAAACTTCGTATACGCCTACGCGCAGCAAGTGAACATCAGCTTGGAACGCGACCTGGGCCACGGCTTGGCTCTCGATCTCGCCTACAATTTCAATGGCGGACGTCACCTGAACCGGCCGATCAACGCCAACACGATTCGCGGCGATCTTATGGTGCAGAATTTCCAGGCCGCTCTTGCCGATGGCCAGTCATTCGCCAGCCCTTTCACAGTGAGCGGATGTAACCCTCCGAACGGACCGCTTGGGGCACAGCCTTTTGTCGACGCCTCTTTGATGAACTTCTTCCGCCCTGGCGGAATTAACCCTTCGATCGCGGCTTTCTATTCGAATTTCATTCCAGGTGGTGCCGGTTGCGTAGCTCTGGCGCAGGGCATCGAGCAGAGCTTAGCAAGTCAAGGTTTCAACGCCAACTGTAATCCCAGCACCTTCAGCGGTTGCGTTCCCTTCGGCGACATGGACGCGCAATATTCCAACGGCAGTTCCGTCTATCACGGATTCAGCGCCAATCTCCGCAAGCGCTTCGGGAATCACTACGAGTTTCTCGGCTCGTATACCCTGTCGCATGCCATCGACGACTCCACCGACCTGCAGTCCA
>JASHPL010000473.1 GCA_030038125.1 Candidatus Sulfotelmatobacter sp. | reverse complement strand
TTCAATCAGGTGGTGCGCGCCAGCCAGGGCACACTGCAGAATATGGACGCTCTGCTCAAGCGCGCCGATCGCATCCTGGCTTTCGCAGAAAGCGGCAAGGGGTCGCTGGGCAAATTGATCTACGACCCAACCCTCTATAACCGCTTTTCGCAAACCGTTTCGGATTTCCAGAAAATTGTCGAGGAGGTTGGCAATGGCGAGGGCAGTCTGGGAAGATTGATCAACCGCAACGACGCTTATGACAAATTCCTCGCCACATTGGACAAGATGAACACCGTCATCGACGATTTGCAGGCGGGCAAGGGCACAGCCGGAAAATTCCTAAAAGATCCGACCCTCTACAACAATGCCAACGACACCATCGCGAATGTGAAGAAGATGACCGAGGACATCAACGCCGGCAAAGGCACGCTCGGCAAACTAACCAAAGACGAAGAGCTTGCAAACAAACTGGACATCACCATGACAAAACTTTCGCAGCTTACCACGGAACTTCAGGCTGGACAGGGCACCATGGGCAAGCTGTTCAAAGATGAGACTCTGTACAACAATACCAACGATGTGATGGTTGAGACTCAAAATTTCCTGAAAGCCTTCCGCCAGAATCCCAAGAAATATCTCACCATCAAATTGCATATTTTTTAGGTCCACGGGTGATCGCGAGTTTTTCTTGCAAAACGCTTCCCCAACGATGCGACACTCGCACCCGCTATTTCGAATGCGCTTTCTGGGTCCGGAGCTGTTGTTCTTCCGGACCGGCGTTGCCAGTACAAATGGTGCTAGAATTTGGAAAGCAAAGTTCGTCCAAAGCGATTCACAAGCACTATTCGCGTGGAGCGAATCTAATCGGCCGATTTTAAGTCGTATGAGGTCCATTCCGATGAGGGCCATTCCAGTAACGAATGAAGCGCCTAATATTCTGAGCGGATGGAAGGACATCGCGAACTATCTTGGCAAGGGCGTTCGCACCGTTCAACGTTATGAGGGTGAATTGCGGCTTCCGGTACGCAGGCCTGCGCGTAAACCGAGAGGCTCGGTGGTCGCCACCAAGGTTGAACTGGATGCCTGGGTTGCGGCCAGTCCGATCCGGGAGCAGTTTCAATTACGAGTGGCAAGCGGTCCGCAATATTCCCTTTCGATGGCAGCCGTCAAACAGGGAATCGACGAGATGCGTGCCCTGAGCGAGCAGATGTCCACTTTGCGCGCCGATCTTAGGGGCTCCCTGCAATCGCTTCAGGATAGTGTTAGCGCCCTCTGTCACCAGATGAAGGAGGAAGGCTCCCGCGCGGCTCCGACCTGCGCCACAGTCGAGTCAGGAAGTTCGCCGGGATGGAACCTGTTGGAGTTATTGGCAGGGACGGGAAACCAGCGAAAAGCCAGCTGAGAATCACACCAACCCTTTCCGTTCTTTGAAGCATCGGACAGGCTCTATGCCTTCCAAGAAACGTACTCCTAAATTTCTTTACCCTCCGTTGCGAGGTCACGCCGCGCCAAAACCTACGGTAGACGACCTTCTGGCTGCGCGATCGCGCCTGACACGGGTGAGCACGGACTTTCTGAAAGCTGACCTGAACACGGCTTTGACCTTCACAGGAATCGCTCTGCAAGCCGATGATGACGGGAAAAAACAACGGAATCGGAAGGCTGCTCGCAAGGCCTACGACACCGTTTATGGGCTGATCGATCGCGTAGAACTGAACGATCAAGATGCGAAAGCTCTGCGCCGCAGTCTAGACCGCGTCAAGTCCGACCTCGTGAAACTGGGCGAAACCTTCTAAGCTGCTTCCTCTGATTTGGCATCAGTCGGTTCCGCCACTGTAGCCTCTAATTCGACAGCACTTGGAAAATCATATCTCGGATTATCCGAGCGTTCGCTTCGTCTTTCAGCCCTGGACTCACTTCACGACTTCAGCACAGATTCCGGCTTGCCTCCAGGTCCGACTAAATCGCTGATGTCAAGCAGCGTGAGCACAACGCCGTCGATCTTGTTTTCCATCGTGCGATAGGGAGTGATGCGTAGCCTATAGATCTTGCCGTCGCGCGCGTTTACTTGCTCGGTACGCATGGCCACATCGCGCATGACATCGAGCATCCAGCGCTCCAACTGGGGCAGATCGAGGTTAAGAGAGAGGTGCGTCAGAGCCTTGCCCATATCGTGACTGGAGAAACCGAAAATGCGCTCCGCTTCGGGAGTGAAGCGGCGAATGTGCAGATCCTCTCCCAGCATGACCATGGGGATCGTTATGCTATGGAGAAGGTTGATCAGATCATTGCTGAGCTGCGCCAATTGCTGATTGCGATGCTGAATTTCTTCGTTGACGGTGTTCAGTTCTTCGTTCGCGGACTCGAGTTCTTCTTTGGAGGTCTGCAACTCTTCGTTCGTGCTTTGTAACTCCTCGTTCCCGGACTGAATTTCCTCATTCGCCGACTGCAGTTCTTCATTCGTGGCTTCTTGCGCTTCAATGATCGATTGCAGATATTCCTTGGTGCTGGCCAGTTCCTGCTTCAACTGCGCGATCTGAACATCTTTCGAGTCCGCGATCTCCTCTGGAGAGATGGGTTCGGGTCGCGCTGATGCGAGAGCGGGTTTCGCGGCGCTCGATTCCTCGAATAACACTAGAAAATGACGCTGATCGCGGGCCGGAGTGCGAAAAGGTATGACCTCCACTTTGACCGAGATTGGAGCCTCACCGTTCTCCACCACTATGCCATCTTTGGAAACCGGAATGGAGTTTTTGCGGCCCCTATCGATCAGAGCGCGCAAGTCGTAGAGAAGACCGGGGCGTGCCATTTTCAACAAATTCAGACTGGCTTTGCCGGGGGGAAGTTCGAGATAGCGATTGGTCCGCCCGCGACTTTGCAGAATCTCAAGATCGTCGTTGACCACTACGGCGGAAGGAACGTATTTCGACAGCAGCAGGCGATCGGCTTCTCGCTGTACATCGGCAGGGGTTTTCGGCAACTCTTCTTCCTTCGTGCCTCCCTGTGGCTTGTGTTGCATTAACTCCGCGGGACCGTGCGGACTTACTGTCATGCCAAACGTGACCGGCGAAGGAACTGGTTTCTTCTGGTAGATCTTGCTCTTTCTGTCCACCAGATCAAAAATTTCCGCTCCAGAACCCAGCAAACCTTCGGTATTGCCTACCAGCAGAAATCCGCGTTCTTTCAGAGCGTAGTGAAAGATGGGGATGACTTTTTTCTGTAGTATCGGGCTGAGATAGATCAAAACGTTACGGCAACTGATCAGGTCCATGCGTGAGAAAGGCGGATCGCTGAAGACATTTTGCCGTGCGAACACGCACATGTCGCGAATGGACTTCGAGATCTGATAACCATCAGGAACTTTATGGAAAAAGCGGCGAAGGCGGATTTCTGATACTTCGTTGGCAATTGCTTCTTTGTAGACTCCAGCCCGGGCGCGTTGGATGGCAGTCTCGCTGAGATCAGTGCCAAAAATCTGGATGGGAACTTCCAGTCGAAGTTCAGAAAGCATCTCGACCAACGAGATGGCATGCGAGTAAGTCTCCTCACCGGTCGAACACCCGGGAACCCACACTCGCACCGGATCAGTGGAAGGCCGGTCGGCCAGGATTTTGGGGTACACAACCTCGCGCAAACTCTCGAACACCTCAGGATTACGAAAGAAGCTGGTGACGTTGATCAGCACATCGCGATAAAGCGCTTCGACTTCCTGGGGATTCCGTTGCAGGAGTCTGACATAGTCGCCCAGTCCGGAAATCTGATTGATGTTCATGCGGCGGAGAATGCGCCGACGGATGGTCGCCGCTTTGTAGTCGATGAAATCAACCTTGCTGAAAGTCTTGAGCAGACGAAAGATTTCCTTCAGCAGGCGATCCTTCCCGTCGAAGGTGTTGCTTGGCGGTTCGGGACGAGCCGGCTCTTTTTGAATCCGAATCAACTCCTGGGCGATGCGATTTGGCGGCAGAACGAAATCGACCACACCGGCGGCGATTGCGCTATTGGGCATGCCGTCGTATTTCGCCGTCTCCAGATCCTGCGCAAAAGTTATGCCGCCGCTGTCTTTGATCGCCGAAAGCCCCTGCGTCCCGTCGTTAGCCGTGCCGGAAAGAATCACGCCGATCGCGTTCGTTCCCTGATCGGAAGCGAGCGAGCGTAAAAAGGTGTCGATGGGCATGTGATGGCGGCGTCCGGCTTCGCGCCTTACCAGATGCAACACGCCGCCAGAAATGGTCATGTCCGAATTGGGAGGCAGAACGTAGACAGAACTGGGCACTACCCGAATCCCCTCCGCCGCTTGCTGGACCGGCAGCCGCGTCGTGCGCGATAACAGTTCGACCATTGCGCTCTCATGGGTCGGGTCAAGATGTGGGATAAAAACCACAGCGAGCCCGGGCTCAGGCGGCAGCGCCCGTAGCAGGCTGCTGAATGCTTCCAAGCCTCCGGCGGAGGCGCCGATGGCAACGACGGGAAAAGTTGCCGAAGAGGTTTTCTCGACGGAAGATTTTTGATTTCGCTCCTCCGTATTGCTCTTTTTCATGCGGCGATCTTTCTTTTTCTTCGCGGGCATACGCGCCTCAGGAACGCATACAATATACAAATCTTATTTCGGACGCTCAAATTTTAGTCCTGGCACATCAGGAGTCAAAATTTGACCAATAAAATCGGGCGCGACCTGAGGCGGAAGGGAAATGAAAACCTGGAACCCACGCACTCCCGTGGCGCGTATTGGCACATCTTGGGGCGGAGCCTCTATGCTAGTTTTTTGGAAAATCTTGGATTTGATGCCGGTCACGGCCCGCCATGAACGGCTCAGTGCTGTGCTTTGAAGGCGTAAGGCTACGCGTTTTGTGTCAGCGGGAAGGATGGAGGTTTTTCGGAATGCCAGCTACATATGAATGGCAGCAGCACTATCAGGCCGCACTTCTGGAAACGGATCAGGTACGCTTATTGAAACTGATCAAGGCCGCCGAGATTGTGATTGACCAACGTATGGAGGAATTGCGTTCCAAACACGACGGCACGCGTGCAGAAAAAGACGCAATCGCCGAAGCCCTGGCCGGCCTCAACGTTCTGCGAAGGGAAGTTCAAGCAGCGTAAGCCGAATTATTCGATCTCGCTCACCGTAGTCTCCTCATCGCTGGCCTTTTTTGTGCTGCAAACAGAAAGATCCTATCCCAGGCAAGCCAGTCCTCTTTCCGCCAAAGTTTGCGTTATTCTCGATGCTTTTTCGCCCTGTACCATAAACCCCTGCGGAGGATTGAAAATGGAAAGGCAAAATATCGCGAGCGGCACTCCCTGGGAATCGATTGTGGGCTATTCGCGCGCCGTGAAGATTGGCTCTTATGTACATGTTTCGGGTACGACGGCGACCGGCCCGGATGGAAAGATCGTCGGTATTGGCGACGTCTACGCGCAAACAGTGCAAACATTACGGAATATCGAGACCGCTCTGAAAAAAGCTGGCGCCAGCTTGCGAGATGTCGTACGCACCAGAATGTACGTCACCAATATTGCCGACTGGGAAAAGGTCGGGAAGGCCCATGGCGAGTTCTTTCACGACATCCGTCCAGCCACATCCATGATCGAGGTGAAGGCGCTGATCTCTCCGGAAATTCTGGTGGAAATTGAGGCGGATGCCGTAGTTGGAAGTTAGGCCCGAAATTCCCTTGACAAGCGCTCCGCCGTAAGCATAATGCGTCAATCCACTTCGCGGATCGATTCCACCCGAGCGCGGTTTGCGGGCGGAAGGAGGTGCTTATGAGCGTGCTGGACCTCTGTGATCGTGAAATTGCCGCCGTTGGGCTGGACGCCACGGTTGCCGATGCCATTCACAAAATGCTGGACCACCACGTGGGGGCGGTCGCGGTTGTCGACAGCGAGTATCGCGTGGCTGGGATCTTCACCGAGCGGGATGTTCTCAGAAAGCTTTCGTTGAGCGGACTGGATCCGAAAACAACTTCTGTGCGTGAGTTCATGACGACGCCGGTGGAAATGGCAACTTGCACGACCGGGCCGGGCGAAGCTCTCACCGCCATGCTGGACCGGCATTTTCGCCATCTTCCCGTCGCCGACGGCAGCGGCAAGCTGCTGGGAATTTTGTCGATCCGCAACTTGCTGGAATGGCGCGTTGGCGACCTCAGCCGTGAACTGGAATCTCTGGAACAATATGTTTCCAATGACGGGCCCGGCGGCTAGAGCACGCCTCCGGGTACGCCGATCGTGGCTTCCGCTGTCCTTGCCGTGCGGCGATTCGTGGCCGACGGTTTCGATCACTTCCTTTGCGCGGGCGTGGGAGCCTGCGCCACACACTCGGTGACCCAGTCCGTCCAGTAAGCGGTCGCGCCGCTTGAGAGCAGAGGCGCCTTGCCCTCCACCGCGTCCACGAAGTTCTGGACCATGGGATAGTGCAGATTCGCATGCGGCGGAAGGTGCTCGTGCCCGCTGGGATAGCTCAGTTCGGGACCATTCAGCGGAGTCAAATCCATCTCACCCTCCGTGCCTCGGATGCGGCATTCATCACGGCTGATTTTTGAATGCCAGCGAACATCCACAATGCCCCGCACTCCGCCTGCATACTCAATCATTACGGTCGCGTTGTCTTCGACGGCATAATGATGCACGACGTTCGAAAGCTGGCCTGTGGCACGGACAGGCTGGTCAAAAAGAAAGTTCAGCACATCGATGCGGTGAGACGCGACATCGAACAACGGCCCACCCCCAGCTTTGGCGGGATCGACCAGCCAACTTCGGTCGCCAGTTCCATTGAACCAGGCGTGAGAAGTGAGTTCGCCCAGCACCGGCTTGCCGATCGCTCCGGATTCAAGGAGTTGCTTGGCACGCTGAATTTTGGGGTAGGATCGACGGTAGTACGCCACGCCAAAGATCTGAGCGCTTTTTCTTCCGGCTTCAACCATCGATCGAGCCTCCGCTTCATTCATTGCCATCGGCTTTTCGCAAAGCACATGCTTACCTGCGGCAAGTGATCGAAGCGTCTGGGAGGCGTGAAGAAACACTGGCGTGGCGACATAGACAATGTGAATCGCAGGATCGCCGAGAGCCTCGTCCAGCGTCGTCCATACACGCGTGTCGTACGGCCGCGCCTTCTCCGGAGTGCGGGTGATGATGCCATATAAATTGCTGCGTGGTTCGGATTGAATTGCAGGAATGACGCGGCGAGTGGTGATGTCGCCAATTCCCACCACGATCCAGTTCAGCATGATCTCGAATCTTTCTGTTGTTATCGGAACCGTTGAGCTTCGATCGACGGCCAGCCGCCGACAGCGATTCCGAGGTAAAAATCAAAGGCCGGAACTTGTCCGGCCTTTGATATCGATTCGATTCGAGCTACTTCTTGGGAGCGATCGCGTCCTTGGCTGCCTTGGCCAGATAGAATTTAGCCGTGGTCTTGGCCTTGATCTGGATGGGCTCGCCGGTTTGGGGGTTGCGGCCCACGCGCGCTTTGCGATGAACTTTCTTCAGCCGGCCCAGTCCGGGTACGACGAAGATGCCGTTCTTCTTGGTTTCTTTTATTGCGGTGTCGGCCAGGTTCTCCAGAAACGCCGCCGCAGTCTTGTTCGGGACTTCGGTCTTCTCGGCCAGATGCCGAATGAGCTGAGTTTTGGTAAGACCAGCTGCCATGCTTCCTCCTCTTAAAAAATCGTTTAATACCCAACGGGCGTAATCTTATACCTGTGGCCTGTGGAAATCACCACATTTTACGCGGGTTTTCTAATTTCTGGATGCGGAATAGGGCATTTCTACAGCGTTTTCGTGACCTCACGATGCCGGGGTGTCCATATTTCGCCATTCCACGGCATAGGCCGGAATAACAGGCGAACGAGTCCGGGATTCCAATTTTCCCAATGCACCTCCGGCTCGCGGAATCGGCTTTGCGACCGTGTCGGCGGTTCTGCAATCTAAAGTTGGTTCCCACGCTCACGATGTCCACGATCGGCAAGGGGATGTCATAATCTAAACAGGAGCCCTGGTTTGAGCTGCGCCATTTGTGAAGTTCGAAAGGAAAAACGCTTTTGCCCGGCAATTCACGGGCGCATTTGTGCCCAATGTTGCGGCGAACAGCGCGAGGTAACGCTGGACTGTCCGAGCGAATGCCCCTATTTGATCCAGGCGCGGGAACACGAAAAACCGCGCGCTGCCGATCAACTCGATCCGGCCGAATTGTTCCTGAAAATCGAAGTTCCCGATCAATTCATGTATGAACGCGAGCATCTGCTCATGGGATTGACGTTCGCTCTGGCTAAGGCGGCGCGCGCCGATCGCAGCCTTCTCGATCGCGATCTGATCTCGGGCATCTCGGCTTTGGCCAACCGCTACGAGCGGCTGGTGAATTCGGGACTGCATTACGAACAGCCGCTGACCAGCGAAGCCCAACGGCGGGTTGCGGTCGAAGTCGAAGCCATGCTCAAGGAATATCGCGAGGCCGAGCAGAAGCACATGGGATACTCCACTTTACGCGAATCCGATGTCCTGAAAGCGCTGGTGTTCCTTGTTCGACTCGCACAAGGAAGGACCTCGGGAAGGCCGAAATCGCGAGCGTTTATCGATTTCCTGTTCCAGCAGTTTCCGGAGAAAGAGTCGGCGATTCTCGCGCCGCAGGAGGCGCCGAGCCGCATCATTCTGCCGTAGCGCCGTTGTCAATCGTTGTTGTTTGCCCGTTGCTGGGAGATAGAATTTTGCGGACGATTTGACTGCCGGGCAATCCAGTCAGTAGTTCTCGGATGTTTTTCTTCAGTAAAGGATGCCAGGCCTGGGGAGCAATTTCCGCCAGCGGTTCGAGCACGAACCGTCGCTGATGCATTGCGGGATGGGGGATAGTTAACGTGGGCAAATCAATGATCCGATCACCGAAAAGTAAGATATCTATATCAATCGTTCGCGGACCCTTGTGGCGCGTACGTTCCCGTCCCATTTCGCGCTCGATTTTGAGAATTGTTTCCAGCAACTGCTCGGGTGATTCATTCGTTTCGAGGGCCAATACACAATTGAGAAACCACGGCTGGTCGGTGATCTCGACCGGTTCGGTCTCGTAGAACGCAGAGACGGAAGTGACCTGTCCCGCCCGTTTCAAGTGCGCAATTGCGGAACGTAAGTGGTTCTGCCGGTCTCCCAGATTTGATCCCAGGGAAAGATAGACGCAATCCGCCATACCTGCGCTCAGTTGTACTCCGGGTGGGCCTAGGGAACAAATGTTTCCTTGAGGTCTTGACCTTTAGTACCTTCGTCGACGGCGCAGCACCCCAGTAAAATCCAGGGTATGACGCTGGACTCTCTGCTCCTGAGCCAGGACCCTGAACTTGTGCGCGTCATCCGCCCCACGCTCGAGAAACTCTCGATTGAGGTGGAAATTTGCCACGAAGCCCGCAAAGCCACCAATATTCTGATCTCGGAAAAATTCGATGCTGTGATCGTCGATTGCGACGACCTCAAAGGGGGTCTCGAAGTTCTGCAGGGCCTGCGAGGCACTCCCAGCAACAAGAATTCGGTCACTTTTGCGGTCCTCAACGGGAAACGGACAAC
>JASHPL010000472.1 GCA_030038125.1 Candidatus Sulfotelmatobacter sp. | reverse complement strand
AGCTGGCCGTAGGCACCTATGAGTCTGCCTTGGTCGATTTGGCCAAGCTTGGCAAAAAGACAGAATCGGTCGAGATTCTGCTGCGTGTCGTAATGCTCGAGCCGACTCAGGCCAATCATTTGCGGGTGGCGGAATTGACGTCGGAAATGGGCGACCACAAAGCCGCGGCAGCGGCCTTTCAGCAGGTCGCCCAGCTTGCTGTGGCCGAGGGCGCTGACCCCACACCGTGGTACGAACGCGCCTATCAGGAAGATTCCTCCGACCCCACTGTGGCCCTCGCGTATGGAAAAACTCTGCTGGATCAAGGGCAAGTGGGAGCGGCGATTTTTATTCTGGAGCCGCAACTGAATGCCGGCCAGGTATCGACCGAGTTGCGAGAAACCTATGCTGCCGCGTTGCTGGCGGCGGGGCGCTTCGCGGAAGCGGAACCACTGGTCTGGCAGTTGTTCGAGCTGAATCCGTCTCGCGTCCAGCAGGTGATCTCATTAATCGGAAATTTTCTGGATGGTGAACAGGACGACGCGGCGGTTGCCCTCGCCCGCAAGCTGGAGAATTTCCAGCGGCGCCGCGGAGAACGCCGGCAATTCATCGCCATCATGGAAGAGATTACCGGCGCACATCGGCCTTCGGTCCTGATGCTGGAGTTCCTCAGCGAACTTTATAACTCTTCCAACCGCGAGAATGACTACTGCCAGACTTTGCTGAAGCTCTTCGATCTCTATTGCAGCACGGGTGATTTCGCCAGAGCGGCGGAGTGCCTCGACCGGGCGGCGGAAGTCGATCCTTACGAGCCCGGACATCTGAAGCGGCTCGATATGCTGAAGGGCAGAGTTGACGACGGACGCTTCAAAGTGATTGCCTCGCGCTTCAATTCCGTCAACAAGCAGGTTGAAGAACCGGTTCAGGTGGACCAGCGGACGCTAGGCGCTTCGACTTTGCAGGATTTGATGCTGCAGGCGGAAATTCTTGTGCAGTATGGAATGCGGAACAAGGCCGTCGAGCGGCTGCAGAGAATCCAGGAAATGTTTCCGCATGAGGAAGAACGCAACGAAGATCTGCAACGGCTGTATCTTTCGGCAGGAGTAACACCGCGCTACGCCGGGTCAGCACCGCTGCCCCCGGCTGCCGCTCCTTCGGTTGCACCCTCGGGTGCCGCAGCGGCGCCACCGGCAGATCCCGAGAATGACGTTCGCAGTTTCACACGCGTGGCCGAGATTACCCGAAAGCTATATCACCAAGGCACGGCTCAAGCGGTGCTCGCCAGTGCGGTCAAGGAAATCGGAGCGCACTGGCAGGCAACCCGTTGCATCGCCGCGATGGGCAAGCCCGGCCTGCCGCCTACAGCGGTGGATGAGTCATGCGCCGAGGGTACGAAAAAGGCGAGCTCGGCTAACATCGCTGAATTGATCGCCTACCTGCATCAAGCTGTTGAGGGGCATGAACCGCTTGCGATCAACGATCTGACCAAGGTTGCCGCCTTGCAAGCAGCCAAAAAAGCTGTAACCGACCTAGGAGTCGCTTCGATCCTGGCCGTTCCCCTGGTTGACGGCGAAGAGACGGTTGGTTTGCTTGTACTCATCCAGAACCGGCCGCGAGCGTGGCAGCAACCAGATACGGTCGTGCTCAAGACGTTGGCCGATCAGATGGTGATTGCGCTCAATAATGCTGGCCTGCGACGACTGGTAAAAAACCTATCAGTGACGGATGAGAAGTCCGGACTGCTGAAGCGCGCCTCGTACATCGATTTGTTGCTAGCCGAGAGCAAACGAGCGATTCAGAATTCGGCTGCGCTTTCAGTGCTATTGATGCAGTTTGGCAAGAGCGCGGCGATGGTGAAAGAGTATGGCGAGTCGGAAGTCATGGCAGTGATGGAGCGAGTCGGGCAGATGTTCGCGGCTAATATCCGATCGAATGACTTAGCATTTCGCTATGACACTACTACGATCGCCATTCTGCTGGGCGAGACCGCGGAACGTGAAGCAATGCTGGCCGTGGAGAAACTGCGTAAGATCATTGCGGATGTGCGCTTTCCAGCCAAAGACGGAGCAGCGCATGGTCAGCAAGCACTGTTTTCGGCGGGATTGGCCGAGGCCGTGATTCGCACAGAATACGATCCCGTGGACGTGGTCACTGAAGTGATCAATCGCGCCGAACACGCGCTGACACAGGCCATGGCACAAGGTCCGGGTAAAGTTGTAGCGCTCGGAGCTGCGCTGGCCGCAGGCGCAGTGGCATAGGGATGGCCAGTCTGGTCTCCGCCTTTCAATACTCCGCGTCGTATTTGGTGACGACCCAACCGGCGACCTCATGCTGCATGGTCAGCGTGAACAGGTCCTGATCGACTCCGGATTGCGCTGGGCCTGCGTTGCTGAGTCGTTTGGCGCGATAGTGAAGAATGACATAGGGCGGCGCGTCTTCCCAGTCAACGATGTTCCAGGAAATCAGAGGGCGCTTGGCCTCGGTAGCGCAGATGTAATGAGCGTATTTCTTGTGGTAGTCGTGCTCCCACTGGTTCAGCAGTTCATCGCAATGGCCGTCGCGCATCTCGCGCAGGAATTTGTTGGCGGCGCGTTCGGTGGAGTGGTCACGCAACGGATTCAGTTTGATTTCGATGGGTAAGCCGGTGAGCGGGTCGCGATCGTCCGATCGGGCCAGCACCGGAGGCTGATTGCTCAGCCAAACCAGATATCCAACAAAGATCACGACCAGCAGCGATCCAGCGCCAACGGCAATGCCGATCTGGGTCTTGGTGAAGGCCATCGGTAAAGTTTAGGAAGATGCGAACAGTAACGACAAGATTACCGCCGTGAGACGCTAAAGGACATGTACCCCTGGGCAAATTAGGGCGGATCGGCTATCGAGGGCGATTCAGCACGATTTCGTATCGCGGAGCGTAGGCGCTTGCGTCCACCATTTTGAAATCACGAAGGAAGATCAATGAGATTTCGTCGAACGCCTTTTCGCCGGCAGCGGGCATGAGGCTGATGAGCACGGATTGCGGTCTTCGGTCACACTTCTCCCCAATCCCGTCCACGATTGCCCGGCGGCTCTGCGTCACAAATTCAAGGGGAATGTTGAAGGTTCCGTCGTCCTGCACAGTAGCCTCGCCGGACTCGCCAGGTTTGTTCGCATAAACCAACTGCACATGGACGCTAGCATTGCGGGGCGCAGAATCGACCCGGCCTTTTATGATGATCGTATCGACCGGACAAGCAGCGTTGGAGACTCCGCAGATGCTAAGTAGAAGGGCGCACACAATCAGACAGTAACGAAACATAATGCACCGCCCCAGACGTCGGGCAATCCTTAGCAAATATAATCGGAATCTTCTAGGGAAAATAGCGAAGACTTCTCATCCTAAGCGAAGGACCAGTGCAGTTTGGCTGATGAGTGAATAGGTTCCTCCGCCCGCGAAGCGTGCGCGCGCTCCCGATGCCAAGCGTGGCCTAGACAGGCAAAGGCACGGCATGATGCCGTGCCCTCAGGGGCCAAAGCCCAAGAATTTGTGCGCCGGGGCTAAAAGCCGCGCCCTTCCAAGTCATCCGTTCAAACGGCGTGTCCGGATTATTCTTTCTGCTCTCCGCCTTCGGCTGGCGCTGCTTCTTTTTCTGCTTGTGCCTGGGCTTCGGCTTCTTCCATCGCCTTCTTGGCTTCAGCAGCCTTCTTCGCACGGGCTTCGGCTCGCTTCTCGCGCTTTTCGTCGAGAACTTTCTCGCTGCCGAGCAGTTCGAGGAAGGCGCGATCGGCGCCGTCTCCCTTATTCCACGCCGTGCGGATAATGCGCGTGTAGCCGCCCTCGCGGTCGCCGAAGCGCGGGCCGATGGTGTCGAACAGTTTCACAACGGCTTCATCGGTCATGAGATATCCGGCGGCGAGCCGACGTGCGGGAAGATCGCCGCGTTTGCCGAGCGTGATCATCTTCTCGACCAGCGGGCGAGCGGCTTTCGCCTTAGGAACGGTCGTCTCGATGCGCTCTTCCATGATCACCGAAGTGACCAAGTTCCGTAGCAGGGAGCGCCTGTGCGCGGTAGTTCGTCCGAGTTTGTAGCCTGCAACTTTGTGACGCATGCAAACCCTCACTGGCTAAGGATGAGAGGCAAAGGGCTCGTGGATCTTGCTAATTCCTAGTCCCTGGCCCCTAGGCCCTGATTTCTTACAGTTGGTCGTCCGGTCCGTAGGCAGACGCGGGCAACGGTACATTCGACGTCGGACCGGGCACGGCGTTACCGTGCTCGTCAATCTTCATGCCCAGACTCAATCCCATCGAGGAAAGAATCTCTTTGATCTCATTCAGCGACTTGCGGCCGAAATTCTTCGTCTTGAGCATTTCGGCTTCGGTTTTCTGCACGAGTTCGCCGATGGTCTGAATGTTGGCGTTCTTCAGGCAGTTGTAGCTGCGCACGGAAAGCTCGAGTTCCTCGACGGAACGGTTAAGGTTCTCATTATGGATCTCGGGCTTGCGATCGTCAGTAGCCGACGTGCCGGTTTCGATCTCTTCCTCGAAGTTGATGAAGATGTTCATGTGGTCCTTCAGCAGCTTCGCCGCAAGGCCGACCGCATCGGCCGGCGTGATGGAGCCGTTGGTCCACACTTCGAGGGTGAGCTTGTCGTAATCAGTGATTTGGCCGAGACGCGCGGCTTCAACGGTGTAATTACACTTCCGTACGGGCGAGTGCACGGAGTCGATCGGAATGAATCCGATGCCGAGATCTTCGTCAAAATTCTTGTCGGCGGAAACGTAGCCGCGGCCGCGCTTCAGACGCATTTCCATATCGAGCTTGCCGCCTTCGCTGACCGTGGCAATATAGACGTCTTTGTCAAGGACTTCGACGTCGCCGTCGGCCTCGATCATGCCGCTGGTCACCACACCGGGCTGATCGGCGCGCAGGTAAATTGCTTTCGGCGCATCGCCCGCCAGCTTGAATGGAATCTGCTTCAGGTTGAGGATGATATCCGTCGCGTCCTCGACCACACCGGGGATCGACTGGAACTCGTGCAGCACGCCTTCGACTTTCACCGCGGTAACGGCCGCGCCTTCGATTGAGCTCAGCAGCACGCGGCGCAGGGCGTTGCCGATGGTGGTGCCGAATCCGCGTTCGAACGGCTGCGCCCAGAAGATACCGTACTTGTCGGTAAGGGTGGATTGGTCAACTGCGAGACGTTTCGGTTTTTGAAA
>JASHPL010000471.1 GCA_030038125.1 Candidatus Sulfotelmatobacter sp. | reverse complement strand
ACAACTAGATTTGGCCCCGCCTTGATACTCACATTTGGCCCCAGCCGTATTAATTAAGGATGGCTGTCCGGTCTTGTGGTCCAGCCAGGATGGGGTGCAGGGGAAGGAACGGCGTTTGAGTTCCTTCCCCTGCCCAGCGCTATAGAAGCAGCCGCCTACGATGCTTTCTTTTTCTGCCGCACCTCCAGGGTTCTGCGAAAGCGATAGGACTCGGCGCCCGTTTCGATGATGTGCGCCCGGTCCGTGATTCGATCCAGCAATGCCTTACACAGGCGGGGATTCGGGAACACTTGCGTCCACTCGGAAAACGGAAGGTTCGTGGTCACGATCAGCGTGGCCCGCTCGGCACGTTCAGCGATCACTTGGAACAAGAACTCCGCTCCGATGTCGGCTAAGGGCACATAGCCCACTTCGTCGAGCACGATCACGTCGTAGCGCAACCAGCGTGCCAGCACTCGCTTCACTGCATTGTGTTGCCGTGCTTCGACCAGCTCGTTCACCAAGTTCGCTGCGGTGGTGAATCGTGCCCTTCGTTTCTGCCGGCACGCGGCCACGCATAGGCCCGTCGCCAGGTGCGTCTTGCCGGTGCCGCATTCGCCCATCAGCACCACCGGTTCAGCGCGTTCGATGTAGCCGCCTTCGGCCAGTTCGCGGATCTTCGCCGCCGGAATCTGTCGCGCTTGGTTGAAGTCGAACTCTTCCAGCGTCTTCAGCCGCGGTAGTTTGGCATCGCGCAGCCGTTGCTGAACGGCGTGCCGGTCGCGTTCTTCCGATTCCATTGTCAACAGCGCTTCCAAGTAGCCGATGTGACTGCGCTGTTCTTTGACAGCTTGCTCCGCCAGTTGTACGAAGTGCGCTCCGATCATCGGAACGCGCAGCGCTTTGCAATACTGCTTGACGCTGGCGTGTTCCAGAGCCTGGGTCTGCTCTTTCATCGCGCCACCCCCGCCCTGCTGGCAGCGACGCCGAGTAATTGGTCATACTCGGTCATCTGCGGCAACGGGCGCTCGTAGCGTTCCAGTCCATTCGGTTCGAGTAACTCGGTGTGTGGACGACCCAGATCCATCGCCGTCAGCAAGTGCCGCACTGCCGCCGCATCCGTGCAACCCAAAGCCAGCGCTTGCTCGACAACTTGCTGCAGCCGATCCCACCCGTGGCGCTTACCGAGCGCGAGCAGCTCGATCATCTCCCGCGTGCCCGAGTGCTTGCCGTGCCGTTCCTGCAAGCTCTGCCACAGCCGGTCGAAACTCTCTGGCCAGCGTCCACGTTCGCGCCACTGTCGCAGCGGACTCGATCCCGCCAGCGCTCCCGGTTTCTTCTCCAGCACATCGAGATAGTGCTCCAGATCGAGCACTTGCTCATAGCGCCCGAAACTACGCTCGTGCCGCGCCACGCATTCCCGCTCCTCCCAGATCTCGACATAGGCCGGCAGCAGCTTCGCTTGCGGGCGCGTCCCCGGCCGCAACGGCGTCGAGTAGAAGTTCGTCCGCACCTTCACGCAACCCTTGCCATCCACCGTTGGGAAACTGGTTTCCGCCAACTCGAATCCTTCCGCCGCCAGCGGCAGCAGATGCTCGCGTTCGGTCCACATCGCCTCCCCGACGGACATCGCTTTACCTGCAATCCGCCGCTGTTCGTCTTGCCGGCAATAACTTTGTAACTGTTCGTTCAGCTCCTCCAGATTCTTCGCCTGTGGAACCGGCACCAGATGATTCCGCCGGAAGTAACCGACTTCACCCTCCACCCCGCCCTTCTCGTTCCCACGCGCCGGATTGCAGAACTCTGTCTGGAATCCCCAGTGCGAGCGGAAGGCGATCAAACGCTCCGTCTCTTCGCGCTGATGCCCGCGCAGAATCTTCTTCACCGCGCTCTTCAGGTTGTCGTAGCGCAGGCGTCGGAACACGCCCCCAAAATATCCAAAGGCCAGCTCGTGCGCCTCCAGAAATGCCTGCTGTGTGGCGTGATAATAAGCCACGTGAAACGCTCCGCCACTCGCCATCGAGCGCATCGCGAAGTGATGAACCGTCTGCCGTTCGCCCCCGATCTCAGCCATGGCTTCGTACCAATCCACCTGCGCCTCGCCGCCCCAGTCGTACACTTGCGGCACAAACGTCTCTCGCCCCGAGAGTCCGAGCTCTTGCTTACGCTCCCGCACATAACGGCGCACCGTTGCTTCCGCCACTGCGTCCGAGCGCTCCTGCCCGATCCGCTGCCAGATACGATGCGCGGTGTGCCGCTGTTTGCGGGGAGCCAACCGATCGGCATGCAGAATCTCGTCAATGAACTCCATCACCGGACCCAACCTGGGCTTATTCCGCACCGCCACTTTGCGTTCCGGGGGAATCGCACTCGCCAGCGCTTGTCGCACCATTCGCCGATGTACTCCCAGCTTCTTCGCCACCGCACGAATCGAACCGCATCCCTGCGCATGTTCCCGCCTGATCTCTTCGCATAGCTCCACCTTGCGTCTCCTGTCCATCGCCCTCCCCGTCCGCTTCGCAGACAGGGTAGGCCGATCCATCGGTTAGGGTGGGGCCAAATGTAATGATCGAAGTGGGGCCAATTCAGAGTAGCGAAATCATAGGAGGGTTTCGGTCTTGTACGTCCCGGCGCTGCCGCCGATACACAGCATTTTGGCGAGAGATTCCAGCGCGTCCCGCTGCATCGTACTTTTAGGTTCCCAGGACATTCGAATCGATGGTCGCGGCCTTAGCTTCGACTTCAGCGTCTAAGGCCGCTCGGCCCGCCTCCCTGATTTGAAGATTCTTAGCTGGTTGGTACAGTGGTTGGAAGGCGCTCGG
>JASHPL010000470.1 GCA_030038125.1 Candidatus Sulfotelmatobacter sp. | reverse complement strand
CATCAGGGTGAGATCAGTGTCGAAGTAATCCGGACCATAGATCTGATTGCGGCGTTGCGCGCCGAAGGTTCCGATTCCACCGGGTCCTATGGCTGAAGTGAAATCGGCCGGACTCATGCAGGCGCTGGTCGCCGCTGGATTGGCATAGTTGAACTGGTTCGACGAGCTGCAAGCCAGGGGCCCGACCGAATCATTCGAGAACAGGTCGAGATCGATAGGCGACGGCGGCGGACCGTAATTATACGAGCCGAGCACCCCGGTCGCGGTTCCGTCGATGGCGGTGAAGGGCAGACCCGTGCGGACGAACAACACGCCAGAAACGGTCCAGTTGGCGAGCGCGTCCAACCATCCATGAAACCTCGGTGTAGAGTAGGAATATGCAAGGTTGAACTGCTTTCTGGCATCGTAGTCAGCGTTTCCGTAGTTGTACTTCTTGAAGTTATACGGGTCTTGGGGAGTCAAAATACTCTCATTGGTATCGAAGTTGAACGGCAGGAAGCCGCCGTTCGAAATGTCGTCCAGCGCGTGACTCCAGGTGAAAGAGGCTTGCACCTGGAAGTTAGTGGCGATGTTTCGCGAGAAGGCGAGCACTAAGCCATTGTAGTTGGATACTCCCGGGTTCCCGACTTCACTCACCGTGCTGAAACGAGCATCGGGCACCGCAGAAGGCAGGCCAACAAACGCGCTGAGGGGCGTCGTGAGCCCGAATGTAGTTGTGAGGGCACCGAGGCAAGCAGTACCGCAGTAGGCATTCAGTCCCGGATTAAAATCGGCCAAGTAGGATCCATGATTGCCGACATAGTCCACGCTGAACGACATCTTGTTGTTGAGGGCGTGCTCGACCTCGAGGTTCCACTCGTCGTAGATCGGGTAATTTATTTTGTGAGCCGAGTTGACGATCGCTGGAGGAGTGAACGCAGGAGCAACGGACGTGATCTGGCCCAGGTTCAGTCCGGATTTGAATCCGTTCACGAAGGCAGCGTTCGAGGTGGCGGCGATTGACGCTTCGTCACCGGGTACGCCGGGTGCGACTGGAACGAGTGGCGCGACAGTCGAGCCGCCGGGTACGACGAAGGTGTTCTTCAGAGGCGAATTGGTATCGAAGGAAGTTGCCAGGGATGCGGGAAAAGCGTCGGCGAAGATACCACCACCACCTCGGACGACAGTTTTAGAATTTCCAAACGGCTGCCAGGCGAACCCGATCCGTGGCTCCCAAGCGATATTCTGATAGTTCGGTAGGGCCGTGTGGAGGCCTGAAGTGATGGCCTGATTGTAGGGTTGATCGGGATTGTGCGAAGTCAGGGAGAACTGATTGGCAAGGCGGGCGAAGCAATCCGTGACACAGATCGGGTTGGCGTTGTGCTCGGCGCGAAGAGATAGCGTCAACTTGAAATCAGGACGCACCGTCCACTCGTCCTGAGCATAAAGTCCTAGATTGTAGACTGCGAGCGGTTCGGTCGGACGAGTCGCGAATGCCTGCGAGAAGGTATCTGCACTACCCGCGAAAAAGCTGGCCTCAGTCGAAAACGTCGCGAGAGGAATGGTAGCGAGGAAACCGCCGGGCGTGTAGTCGGTGACGTCGTTACGGCGGAAACTCACACCAAACTTCAAATCGGATTCAAAGGATCGGTAAAACTGGCCTGGGTTCCTTGATCGGTGCGGAAGTGGATAAAGGCATGGTCGCGCATGCCAAAATTCTGATCGACCCGGCCCGTTAGCAGCCATGAGTCGGTCAGGTTATGGATGTTGGACTGGAAGACCAGCGCGCAGGGGGCGCCGCCCGCCAGCGTCACTGTTCCGTCGCAGCCACCCGCCGGCAAGGTATTCGTGGCGCGGCTGGCCCCCGACGCACCGTTGTAGATACTGAAAAGCTTGGTGTAGAAGGGAACTTCGCTAGCTGGAATGTTCGCCAATGTGACCGCCTGAAATTGCGGACTGGGGATGTTTACTGGCTCTGCCACCGGAATCAGCAGACGAAGGCCTTCGGTGTCGATGAAAAAGAAGGTTTTGTCTTTTTTGATCGGTCCGCCGATCGAAGCCGCCCATTGATTCGCATTATCAAAAGGCCGAGGCGTTGCGGTATTGTTGCCGAACCAGTTGTTGGCGTTGAGCACACTGCCATTCCAGAAGTATTCAAGATTTCCGTGAACTTTATTGGTTCCCGACTTCGTCACGTAGTTGACGTTGGCCCCTGCAAAAACGGAAAGCGATAGGCACCAGTTCCGTTCGCAGTGGTAGTCGAGGTCACACCGGCAGCTTCGTTGTTTAGTGTCACGGCTGCGCCGGGAACAGCGGCACCACTGGGATCAGTGACCGTTCCGGCCACGTCGCCGGTGGTGAGGGACTGAGCCTGGGCTAGATTCGGTAGGATGAGTAAGAAAGCGGCCAGCAACGCGAAAGCAATACGGACGGGAACAGCTCGGCACTTCATATTTCCTCCGGAGAATGCTGATGACAGTTGAGACCCCGTTCGAGCAGTGGGTTTTGTGTCACTCCTCGATCAGCGAGAGCGGAATAGCGGCCTTACGGTGCTATGAGCGGAGGGTTGATGAGCGGGAAATGATCGTAGCAATCATCCTCAATCCCAACACAAGGCGGTATCGGGAAAACACCTTAAATCAAAGCAAGGGAAATGCTGGGCGCGAGATTTCCGGCATTTCCTGGGAATAGCGTCCGCGAGTGGGGATGCGGAGCTAGGCGGAAAAGCTGAGAGTCTGTTCGGGCGCAGCCACGATCTTTGGCACTGGCAAGCTCACCTTTACGCACGTACCGGCGGTATCAGATTGAATCTGAAAATCGCCTCCGAGTTCCCGAACACGTTCGCGCATTCCGGAGATGCCGACACCGGCATGATCAGACGATTCGCGAAGGCGTCGCAGATTCTCTTCCGGAATCCCATGACCATTGTCGCGAATTTCTAGCTGCAAGCGGTCGGCCTCGGGCACTAGGGTAACTATCGCCGCCGAGGCAGAAGAATGCCGGTGCACATTGGTCAGGCTCTCTTGCAGGACCCGGAAGAGTACAAGTTCGCAGTCCGCCGGCGCTCGGCTCAGCTTTTCAGGAATGTCGCAACTCACCTGAATTCCGCTGCGTTTGGCGAAGCCGTCCACAAACCAGCGAGCGGCGGAGGCAAAACCGGCTTCATCGAGCAATGGAGGATGAAGCAGATACGATGTAGTGCGGACCTCTTTCAGGGTTTGATCGGTAAGGGAATTCAAATCATCAAGCAGCTGCGAGAGCACGGGCTGGCCTGCGCTCATCTCTTGAAGGGACGCAATGGTGAGCTTCATCGCCGAGAGTGTTTGTCCGGCGGTATCGTGCAAATCGCGCGCAATGCGCCGCCGCTCCGAATCCTGCAGCGTCATCAAGCGAACTGACAATCGCCGCAGTTGATCTTCTGTCTGCTCTCGGACCCCGATTTCGGATTTCAATCTGGCCAAAGCTTGCGAAAGCTCGCGGGTACGCTCCTGGACGCGCTGCTCCAATTCGCGCTGGGCTTTTTGCAGCTCTTCTTCGGCACGTCTGCGCTCGTTCGCTTCGGTGGTGAGCGCCTGCAGGCTGCTATTGAGTCTCAACTGCTTATTGCGATTAGCAACTCCGAGTACGATTAGAACGGCGCAGACGAGGACAAAGCCCACAACCCCATGTACCTCTGATGGTGGGATTGAAAGCGAATGGCGGGGGTCCACAAAGAAGTAGAAGATTCCGCAAAATCCGAGCGCAGCATTTAATACGGCCGGGAAAAGACCCGAAACGATGGCGCAGAACGCCACCGTCATGTAGACGGTCGCATAAAAGGCGACGTGTCCTAGGACCGAATCGAGGAGCCCACGAACCAAGATCGCGAGAGCCGCCGTCGCTACAGCCAGGGCGAAACGCAACATCACAGATCTACTTTGGATAGGAGCAAAGATTGCTGCAGAGTTCGCAGATGCGTGTCCCGCCATAGCAGCTTCCTCTCGTTATAGTAAGGCTCGAAACTCAGGATCTCTATCGAATCCCCAAAATTCGCCAAAACCACAGATAGGGATCAGCCACGAACACCTGCTGTCGAGAGAATCTTCAGTGTGAAAATCCAGGTGAGCGCAGCATGCTTCCGCGCTCACGACCCGTTACCTGTTGAATAACCCCATTGTACGTCGATGCGGTGAGTAAAGTCGCGAGTTGCCAGAGTTAAGAGCCGAACTCCTCGGTTCGTAACCTCCCTGTTTTGCGCTTTTTCCTCCTCCGGACTGAACAGAGATTGGGAAATGGCGCATTTTGGCACATGACCGTATATGAGCCTTGTGGTTGCCAAAACTCCGCAAAATGATTCCTGCGCCAATATGCATCTTTGCGCTAAGTTGTTCTGTGCCTGGACCGTGGTTCCTCATACTGCTTCTCCAGCCAGTCTGGATTGCGCTCGGAAATCGCCTTCCGCGAGCTATGACCTTCGTAATCACGGGTGCGGGTTCGCGCATTGCTGGCCCTAGAAGGCACTCCTAGAATCGAAGCAGGGTTTCGTGCGCTTCACTCCCCATGCCTGAACTCACAAAACGACTCGACAGAGCCGAACTCGCCAAGCGCATCGAGCGTGCGGAAAAGTTGCTCCAGAAGGGCAAAACCTCCGATGCCTTGGAAGAGTATGCCCTAGTCCTGCGGGATGATCCAGAAAACGATGTTGTGCGCCAACTGGCTGCAGATCTGTCACTTTCGCTGAATCGGAATGCGGAGGCAGTGCGCTTGCTGGGTGATCTGTTCGAGCGGCAAGTAGCCGCAGGCGACGCAACCCGCGCCAGTCTCACTTACAAGAAATTGGTTCGTCACGGCAGCCCAACCTGGCAGCAGAAATAT
>JASHPL010000469.1 GCA_030038125.1 Candidatus Sulfotelmatobacter sp. | reverse complement strand
TTTGCTGGCTTGCTATCCCCTCACCGCCACTCATCGACCCACAACCAGAATGTTGCTATCGCTCTCAGCTCTATCGAAATGACATAGGTGGCTATCGCCAAGGGCGGCTTCCTTCAAACGGCTCTATCTTGACTGCCAGAACCGTGATCGGGAAGACGTCTTGCCTGGTGGCAGTCAAGATAGAGACCAACCGTTTACGAAGATCTATTTTCCCCGTCGACGCCTTTACCGGTGGAGGGATGGATCGACTCGGATCTGCTGACAGAAGCGGATCGGGTGGCACTGGGCGGACAAAGACACCTGGCTTCTAGTGTTTTCGGCAGGATCGGCGGGATTCAAACGCGGTAACGAATAGAGCAGAAGTTTGCGCCAGTTCTGTCGGAGAGAAAATAATGCGCCAGTATCACCACATCGGGATTCCGGCTACGGAATCGAAGCCTGGGGAGAGCCACAAGAAGGCGCTTCTTTCCGATTCCGGGGCGTGCTTGCATGCAGGTCTTGCGACTGATGCGCGATGAGCTGCAGGTCTTTCACTGCCCTAAACGCCGCATCGTCTTCACGCCCGCAAATAAGCAAGAATTGCGTGCACCGCCTCTTCCTGCGCGACGGCGAGAGACAGGCCTGGTGGCCGACGAAGAACTGCCCCGTGCGAGAGCGATTCCACCAAGTTTGTTACAACGAACACAACCCGGTCTAGGTCCCGCCCCGGTTTGAGCTCCTGCGATCTCGCCGCAAGAGCAAGCCGGAATAGGCTGTGAAGCCGAACCGAGAAATCCTTTCTTCCATTCGAGCGATGGGGAACTTCCGTGGCCAACGCTCGGTAGAGTTCAGGGTCGGGAATGTGAGCATCGACCATAGCCCCGATCATCGCACGCATCAGCTCTTCAAGCGACGACTTGGCATTCTCCACCAGTTTCGATTCGACAAGACGGTCGATCTGCTCGACGTGTCGTTCGTGCAGCGCCATAAACAGTGCTTGTTTATCCCGAAAGTACTGGTAAATCGAACCGATGCTAACCCCTGCCACCTTGGCCACCCGGTTGGTAGTGACCGCTTTAATTCCTTCCCGCTTTAGAATCCTCACTACCGCATCCAGAATCGCGTCTACCGTCAGGCGTGCGCGACGTTGCCCTGGCAGCTTCCGGAAATGCCTTCTTCGTGTTCTCCCTAGAATGGGCATAAAAGTAAATGTGAGCAAATGTACATACCTGTTGCGATTCGCATCATGCCGTTGCTACTAACACATGATTAGCAAATGCGAGCAAACAAGTACTCCGTTAAATATAGTCTTAATAGTGTTCATGAGCAACATTATGGAGCGGAGCAACATTCTATGACTTATCTCGTTACGGGCGCGACCGGCACGGTCGGTTCTCTGGTGGTCGAGCGCCTTGTGGAACTCGGCCACCGGCCGCGAATTTTCGTTCGCGATGCAAGGAAAGCGCGAGCGCGCTACGGTGACAAGGTCGATGTCTTCGTCGGTGACCTCGCCGTCGACAATGCAACCGGCGCTGAGCGGCACCCTCGCGATCCTTCTTATCAACGCCGGTCCCGAACTCGCCACCCTCGACGAGCGCACTGCACACGCCGCCAAAGCGGCCGGCGTCAAGCATCTTGTGAAACTGTCGTCCTACGATGCAACCATTCCAAATACCGGCACCGGAATTTGGCATGCGCACGCCGAGGCTGCGATTCGTGCCATCGGCATCCCCTTCACGTTTGTGCAACCTTCAGGGTTCATGTCCAACGCCTTGTTCTGGGCCAATCGCATAAAGGCTGACGGTGTCCTGCAAAGCTGCACAGGATACGGCAAGATCCCTTTCATTCATCCCCAGGATATCGCCGATGTTGCAACGTACGCGTTGACCTCACGGCCCAGCGGAGAGACGCGCTGCATCACCGGACCCGAGGCGCTTAGCTACGCCGAGATGTTGGCCATGATCTCTGCGGCGATCGGCAAACCGCTCAAGTACCAGGTCATCGACGAAGAGGAAGAACGTTGTCGCATGATCGGCGTTGGGGAACCAGAGGAAATCGTCGCCGCCCACCTCTCCATCTATCGGGCGATCCGGGAGGGCCGTCTCTCAAAACCAACCGATACGGTAGAACAAGTTCTCGGTCGCAAACCGTTCACGTTCGAAGAGTGGATTCAGCAAAACCTCGCTGCTTTCGCCCAACCGGTCGAGGTTATGTGATGCAATGGGGGCGCAAGCGGGCTGGGCAGTGCCAGCCAAACTCAGGGAGTTAAGGTGAGGATTATTCGGACTCGACGAAGTTTCCTATGCTGCCATCGTGCCAGACTCTTTGTAGCTCATTTGCTGCTTGCCTTTACCAAATCCAGAAGTGTGCGCAAACCCATTTGAAAACGGTCCCGCATTGTGGGGATGCGTCCTTTGCCAAAGGCCTCCTTGAGCCGAGGAAAGGCCCCTGTCGCGAGTTGTTTTCTTGCGAAGTTCAGATCGATTTTCGGGTCATTGGCGGTTTCGCGAAGGGAATATCCGAAGACGAAGTCATCGATCA
>JASHPL010000468.1 GCA_030038125.1 Candidatus Sulfotelmatobacter sp. | reverse complement strand
GGAGATCGCCACGTCCTCGTCTATCTCGAAGCCGGAGGAGGCAATGATCCTGCGCTCTACGAGATGTGGCAGGGGATCTACGAGGATGGTCCGTGGACGGATTCTTCGAACGCGCTCTGGCCTGATCCACCTTCCAACAACCTGACCCCGCAGGGCGAAGGAACATCGGATGCCGCGGGGCTTCCGGTCGGGCCCTTGCTCGCCAATGCCGATGAAGTAATAGGCACAGGCACCGCAAGTGCACCGAATGGTGTTGTTACGCACCCCATCCGGTTCACACTGAACCACATGTTGGACTATTGGGTCTGGCCGGCGACGGAGACGGCGGGCGTAGGCAGTTGCACGGAGCGGGGCGGAGGTTCGATCACTGTCGAATCAGAAATCTCGCAGTCTTCCCCTCCCGGGAGTTGCACAATGACAGGCCCGGCTGGCGAGATCTATCGACTCAAGGCTTCGGTTGCGACTCCCGCTTGCGCGGCCAACAGCCCACAAGCAGCGATCATCATTAATGGGTTCCGAGACTATGGAATCATTCTCGCAGACAACGGAGACAGTGGCGGCCTGATCGGCACGCCTGACGCACGCTGGAATGACAACGATCTTTCCTGTCTAAAGAGCCTAACCCTGGCAGATTTCGAACCGGTTAATGTTTCCAGCCTTACGGTGAACAATGATAGCGGACTGACCAGTCACTAGCCCGACTTGATCCACTCATGAAGAATGGGGTGGCATCGTTCGAGGTCTTCAAGTCTTACCCTTTATGGCATGTAGTGCACGTGGATGAGCACGTCCTCATTTGCACGTATTTCGGGAAGGACAATCCTATGATGGTCCGGTAACAAGGTTGCACCTCCGTCCGCTTGGTCGATTTGCCGACTAAAGTCCAGCGTCATGCCGTGCACGTCTTCGGCTGATCGAAGGGCCAAAAGGACGCCTGCCCCGGACACGGTAGTCCTCCACTGCAAGCGATCGCGAGCACGCCAGAACCGCGCGAACGTTAACATATCTTCGGCCGCGACATCGCTCGGCAAGCGGCGTAGCAGTTCCTCCTCCGCAGCGAGCTTGCTGCCGGTCTCGTTGGAGTGGATCAGCAACACATTCATTGCGCCGTTTTCAGCATTGGCTCGAATCACGTCGAGAGTTTGGTCAATCCGCTGCGCCAGCGGCGGAGATGCTTCGTCTTCAAAGGTGACGGGGAACTCGTAGAGTCCGCTGTCTTCGTCGAAACCAAGGTTGAGCGGCAAAGGATAAGGGAAGTTGGTGAGCACATCATCGGCCGTGAACGACGAATCGAATTCGTATCCGCAACGCTGCAGTGCTTCCGGCAGGGAGTGGGGGACGCGCAGATGCCCGGCGCGGAAAAACACAGTGTTCTGACCGGGAAGATTTCCATCCAGCAGCTCTTTGCTGACGCGAACTTCGCCGAAAACTGTAGCTCCGGTGGACGATTCAAACCCGGTGCCGCGCGGCTGGTACGTCGGAAATGTCTCCTGTCCACTGCCCAGTTCGAACTTGTTGAAGCCGCGCGAATGGATGATCGAATGGCTGCCAACAGAAGATCCCGCGGCTTGGAGGCGAATCAGATCCTGGAGATCCTTGCCAAAAAAGAAAGCCTTACTGTTGGCGTCGCTGACGTACTTGGCCTGTACAAAGAATGTGCTGGACGCTCCATACTTCCTTTCCACGTAAACAAAATCCAGGCCGGGACGAAAGGAGTTTTCCCAATCGACATCATGCGACAGCAGCAACACAGAGTTCTTGCCGGAGGGCATCGTGTCGAGACGCACAGCGTCCGGCTGGCTGGATTCGTACCAAGCCCGCAGCAACAAGATCCACACATCGGCGCCGGGTTCGAAGGCGTTTACGTAATGCCGCTCTGCATTGAAGTCCCGATCCACCTGGTTGCGCAAGACCACGTCGTTGTAGCTGACTCCTGCCAGGTACGTCCTGCCCTTACCCAAATGATTCGTCAGTAATGCAACGCTCCCGTCCTCGAAGCGCCCGAGCACGGTTGCACTCTCTTGCGCCGCGTAACCGTTTGTCCAGAAGATGTCGCCTGCTCGCGGACTGCCGAGTGGCACCTCCAATTCCTCGGCCCGATTTAAGTACCGCAGAATAGGATCGCTACCTGAAGCAAAGTTCACTCGATATCGCCGACGGGACGGCGATACTCCACTGAAGCCGAACAGAGGCCTTGCGGAACCAGCAAGCACATTTACGGCGAATAGGCTTCCACCATTCTCGACGTGCACGCGCAATTGGTTGATTTGTTGTTCGTCGAAGGTGCGCGCGTCCGTTTCCGGATAGAGAACCACCAGCCGATGCCTCAAGGCTTGATTTAAATTCCGAGTCACGAAGAAAGGGATTCCCATCACTCCCAGGCTGTCCGTCATTGCCAGGACGTTTTCATTACGGTCGGTCCAGTAGACCGCGACCTGCATTGGAAAAGATTCTGGAAATTCAACAGCGGGATCACCTGTCGGGTGCACCAGCGACCGGACTGGAACAGAGGCGGCGTGAAGTTCCCTGGCAGGATCATGCCCGCAGCTCATTGACACAACTGCTCCAGTGATCAACATCATCACGGCGATAATTTGAGTTGCGTGCTTTCTGGACTGCCCGTGCACATCCATAAACTTTTTTCCTTTCTCGCCCCTTTTTCGCGCGAGCATTTCACGCGTTCTGAACGCCTTCGCCCGCGCCATGAGCGCGTTTAATGTGGCCCCAAGCCAGATCCCCGCGCAGGTATTGCCACAGTCCTTGCAAACGCCAGATCATGGTCATTTGCCGATAAGGGAAGTGTTCGAAGAGACAGAAAAAAAGCAACCGACCAACTTCGCGCCAATGGCTGTAGCGGCGATAGGTCATTTCCTCCAGCAGCACGGATCCAATCGAGATCAGCGTCGCGAAGGCGTAGCCAAAGATCAGGAACAGCACAAAGAACTGCCGCGCCAGCACTCCAAGAACAAAGGCGAGAATGATGCTGGAATACCCGACGAGCTCAATGACCGGTGCCAGAAATTCAAACACCCACATGTAGGGCAAAATGAGGCAACCCACGCGGCCATAACGCGGGCGGAACAGCATGTCTCGATTCGGCCACAAAGTATCAATCAATCCTTTGTGCCAGCGCGCTCGCTGGCGAGCCAGAGAACGCAAGTCGCTTGGCACTTCAGTCCAGCAGGTGGGGTCCGGAACAAAGGTGATGTGGTAGTCCTTTTTTTTCTCCTGCAGCAGGCGATGCATTCGCACTACCAGATCGAAGTCTTCTCCAATGGCCTGCGGTCGGAATCCTTTCACTTGGCGAACCAAGTCCGCGCGGAAAATGCCGAATGCGCCGGAGATAATCGGGAGGGCTTTGAAATAGGCCCAGGCTTCGCGCCCGATCAGAAATGCGCGTAGATATTCGACGACCTGCATGGTTTCGATGCAGCGTCGCGGAAGGTTAACCTGGCGAAGTTCTCCGTCAGTGACCTTACAGCCGTTGAGCACGCGCACGATTCCTCCAGCGGCTACAACATCCTGGGAGTCAGAGAACACCCCAGCCATGATTCTCAATAGCGATTCCTTTTCCAGAATCGAGTCCGCATCGACGACGCAAACGTAGGGACTGCTGGCTGCATTGAGTCCGGCGTTGATGGCATCTGCCTTGCTGCCTGCCGATTCTTTGTCCAGGACCAGCAAACGCGAATCAACCTCGCTCTTGTACGTCTCCCGCACCCGCGCGGTAAGAATCTCCGGAAAATAGAGGAGCCGAGCTGAACGAAGCTGAAACGCGGTCCTAAGACGCGTCAGAGTCTGGTCGGAAGAACCATCATTCACGACGACAATTTCCAGGTCGGGGTAGTTGAGTCCAGAAATCGCACGGATGCTGTCAACGATGAACGCCTCTTCGTTATGCGCCGGAACGATGATGGTGATCGGCGGAGTAAACGGAGAAACCTGGACTCGCTCCACGCGCAAGCTGACAAGGCGATGCCGGTGCCACGTATTGCGCGAAATCGCAGTGATCAATAGGACGAGATAGATGAGGTTCGACGTCAGATAATAGATGAAGAGAACATTGTTCGACAGATCAAGCCAGACGCGCATCACTTGGCTCCCGCGGACGCAGCAAAAGTCTTGCCTTCCTGCTCAATCTTTTGTCGGGTGATATTGAGAGTTCGCAACAGAATGTTGCGGGCCGCGCTCTCGCCAGGATGTTCTTTCAAGATGTAGACCAGATTTTCAGTCGCTCCCGATCGCTCCAGTTCGGAAACAAATGCCTGCAACGCATAGTTGTCTTGGGTGTCGACAACCTGACTCAGGATGTTGTCAAGGTTCGATCCGATTTGAGCCAGAGCCCAGGCTGCGCGCTGGCGCACAAAACGGTTGGAATCGCAAAGCGCGCGCAACAAGGGACGTACTCGGCTACTGTGATTCACGGATGCCAATGCCACCACGGCGCGCAGACGCACAAACCACTCCGAATCATTTACCAGCACCGAAAGCACCGGCAGAGCGAATGACAATTGGGCGCTACCCATGGCACGCGCTGCTGATGCGCGAACCTCAGGGTCAGGGTCGGTCGCAAGCAGAATCAAGTCCTCGCCAAGTTCTGGAGTCGCCAGCTCACCGAGGACGCGGGCGAGCAGTTTTCGTTGCTTGCCTTCGGATTCCTTTAGATAGCGGAATACGATGCCGGGCGAGTTGTGGCAACAATTGACCAATGCGTTCTTAATGACGTGTTCAGGAATCGGGCGGTTCCCTAGCATTATGGAATCGAGAATGGCAACTGCGGCCTGGGGAAGTTCGGTAAGGCCCAGCCCACGCGCGGCTGCAATTCTGGTTTCCTCCTCCGGTGCATCGAGCGCCTCGGCTAGTGCTGGGATGGCCTCAGCAGCGCGCGTGCGGCCCAAAGTAACCAGCGCGGCTCGCCGCTTCCAGCCACGCTCTGCGCGTGCCTGGCGGATGCGCATGTGGAGCAGTCCACTGAAGCGCAGGCAATTCAAAAGGGGGGGTAGTTCCTCTGGAAGAGCGGCCAACTCGAGACCATCCAGCAGCATCGACTCGACAATGTCGCTATCGAGTCGCTTCAATCGCCAGCTTCTGGCTGGGATTTTTCCGGTTAAGATGTCGCTCCACTGAGAACGCAGGGCCAGTGTCCGCTCACTCAGCTGCGCAAAATAGCGGCCGCGGTACCAGCGGCGAGCTACGATGACTGTGATCAGCGCAACAATTGCCGCCACGGAAAGCAGGATGGCTTTCACGATCAGGCTGGCAAGCCCGAGTTCCGGTACGAGCCTAGAAGTGAAATCCATAACTCAACCCGAAACTTTTTTGAGTTTCACCACCAGTTCGCTTCTGTAGAGCGACGTAACCGGTGATGTCCTGATTCCATGCAAGACGGTACTTCAAGCCGCCGGCAAATGTGCGCGCGGAAAAGTGTCCGATCTGATCGATTGCTGAGAAGTCCTCAGTACCATTGGCAAACGTCGCGTTGCCGCTGACATTGTGGTAGAGCGGAAAATTCAAGCGTGTATACCCTGAAGGAACCCAGTCGATACTGGTGGCCGTGAAGGCGCTGCGCGCTCCAGTTACTGTGATGGACCACGTCCACTCCTTCGGGAAGTAATAAAGCTGGGTTCCGCTGAGCGTAAGAACGTGTGCGCCTTGGTACCAAAACCAATGTTGCTGATAGGAAGCTTCCAGGCCTTTAACCCAACGATTGGAAAAACGCAAGCCATGCCCGCACTCGAAGAAAGTCTCGTCTTCAGGAATGATCTTTTGCCGATTGGCGAGAGCTCCGCCAGCGGTTAGCCAATTGCTTTTAGTGATTCGATATGAAGCGCTGCCGCCGAGATTGCCCGCAAGCTGGCCAAACCGCTCGTAGAAACCGTTGTTGAGGGTTGTGGTAAAACGGGGGGTCCAATGGGAGGTCAGGAGCAACAGTTCATCTTCCGCAGGCGTGATGTAATTGAAAGTGGATCCGTCTGAACCGATGCGGAGCTCATGCTTGTTTTCTGCCGCCAACTCTCGCAGTTCGTTCCGTGCCTCACGATTTTCAGGGTGCAACGTGAGAAGTTCGCGATACTGTCTGTTAGCGTCTGATGTGCGTTGAAGAGCCCGTAAGATCCGCGCCCTTCGCAGCAGAATCTCCGTCTGGCCGGGATCGATGGCCCGAGCGTGGTCAATTACTCGCAATGCATCCTTAGGCTTTTCCTGCCATAGAAGCACGTCCGCAAGCCCGCAGAGAATCTCAAGGTCATTTGGCGCCTGATCGAGTGTGCGGCGATATTCGTTCTCTGCCGAAGCCCAATGCCCTTGCCAGGCCAGCAGTCGGCCGCGCCACCCACGCGCCTCCAGGTCGGATGCATTTTGTTCCAGCCGCTGATCGACCAGGACAAGAGCCGCGTCCAGGTTGTGAATCTGCACTTGTTCGCGGATCTGCTCCTGCCAGTCCGACGCATCCTGTTGGGACCAGGCTGCACTTGCTGTAAGCAACACAATCGCGAGCGTCCACCCGCTCGGACGCTCGAGTCTGGCGAGGCATGGAAATGCGCGCACCATTGCAAATGGATTCATCGGCCATAAAGCACTACGGCAGCGGAGTACCGAGGTAACCGTGAGAAGTCCGCGAGAAAACCGAGAATCTTGCAGGAGAGAAATAGAGTCGGCCAGCTGCAGCGAACGACCTTCTTTTCCACTTCCTACTTCGCGCGAAACGCGATGGCACACTCATGTTGATTTCTTTAATGATGAGGCTGGGTCGCAGAGGTCATTTGATGCCCCCATTGCATTGCTTCGTTATAGGCCCGGTTCACAAACGGTAGCGACAAATTAAGCCTCTTGGCTTGGGCCGTTACGTCCTCCCAGTCTCCTTGCTCGCGTGCCACCATGAGTCGGTAAAGGGGGAACAGAGCGGTCTCTTTTCCAATCTTGGCGCCCAGCAAATCCTCTTTAATGGCAGAGTCGAAGCCCAAACCCTCCACCACCACGCCCATGGGTACATCTAATATCACGTCCATCAACGAGAGCATTCCGATCAAAAACAGGTCCAATTTGAACTGACCAAGCTTCGGCCCGATGAGTTCACAAAAGCGGGCGCGCACGAGCGAGGACAAGATCAGGTCAGAACACTTTTCCTGACCCAAGACCAGAGTGGTTGCCATCCGGATCCAGCGTACCAGTTCGCGCTCTCCCAGCAGCGTCATCGCGTGGCGAATCGATTGAACAGGAGAGGAAATGCCGAGAAGCGGAGAGTTCAAGTAGCGCAGCAGGCGATAGCACAACGAGGTATCGCTCTTGATGAGGTCCTCGACCGCAGCAAGATCCACTTCCGGTGCTGATACTGCGTTGAGTAGCTGCAAGTGACTAGCCTGATTTGTGGGGATGTGCCTGGCCCGCATCCGTTCTGGGCGCTGAAAGAAATATCCCTGGAACAAAGTGAACCCTTCCGTCACCGTAGTCAGAAACTGCTCCCGTGTTTCCACTTTGTTGGCCAGCATCGAAAACCGCGCGCCAGCTTTCTTGACAGCCATTCCAGCGCGTTGCGCTGATGTAAACCGGCGAATGTCAACTTTGACGAAATCGCTGTAGGGAACGAGTGCTTGTCTCGAGTCATCCGGAACAAAATTGCCCAGGGCGATTCTGTAACCTGCATTTCTGAGTTGCTGAGTCGCCTGAATGACAGGCTCGTCGGGCTCGATGTCGGGCTGGATCTCTACCACTACCTTTTCGGCAGGCAATAAGAAGAAGGATGCGTTCACCAGCATCTGTCGCGTGCAATTAATGAAGGCGGCGCGCCCGTCACACACGACATCCAGGCCCAGTACGTTGAGAGTATCGATGATACGTGAAGTTGCGTTTTCAGCATCGGAGGTGAACCGATGTTCTTCTGAGCTTTCGCGAAACAAAAGCTCATAGCCCACTACCTTCTCATCTTTGCTCAGAATCGGCTGCCGCGCCAGGCATGGACTGGGGTTCTTACCAGCAACGGCTTGTCCTGGGGCGCTCATAGCTTTTCAAGATTGTTATCGGCAACATCGAGGAAGAACCTGAGTTGCGGGCGCCAGGTAAGGCGAGCGCACCCATTGCGTTGGCCGCAGCGCAAGCTCGTCTACCGGGACACTTAGGTAACATTGACCGCGATGGACCTCTTTGTAATCCTCCCTTCAATGCCGCGGAGAATAGAGAGATCGCGTAAACCCCGACCGCCGCGGATCCGTGTGCCCCAGCAACAAAGAGCAGTCTTCACCGCAGATAATCAAAAGTTCGTCGGTACCGTTCAACGCCTGTCGTTGACCGGGGGATCGGTTGTGCTCGCCAAAGGGCCTATTCCTGAAGGAACGGTTGGTGAAATAACTTTTGGTACAGTTTTCGGGAAAGTGAACGCGCATATTGAGTTTCTGCACACCGGAGCGGATGGCATACCGCTGGCGCAGGCATTCGCCTTCCTTGCAATGGATGACGTAAGCGGCAAACGCTTCAAAACCGCTGTCGCAGAAATGCAGAGTTCGGACTTATCGGACGTGGTAAGGAAGCAAACCCCCATCGACACTGCACTCGAAACCGTGCGGGGGAGCATCCGTCAGCTTTCAGGGATGCTTGCCCCCGGACGACGGCCAACGTCAAAAAGCTAAAACCCGTGAAATCGAGCTTCCACGTGTCTCAGTTGTGGAGTTGACGCCAACTGAGGCTATCACTAGACAACATCGCCAAATATCATGTTACGCACTGTAATCGCCGCGCACAGGATACCTGGCATAACAAAATACAGAACGCAGATAGTCGCTGACATGGTTTCTCCTTGGGGAATGGAAGTACCTTACGTCTCTGAAATACTCACGATCGTAATAGTTGTACAGTTACCTTTGGGGCGAGTCCGACGGTAATCAAACCACCGTTATCACGGTAACCGGGCCGTCATGGCTATTGTCTTGGTTGGCTGCGAACTCCATGCAGGAGTTCAATGCACGAAAATCGGGAGTTGACCGGCCGCAATCCCCGTGTCTTTGCTCCCTACGCGCTGCGCCACTAGATGACATTGCCAAGGGTCAGGTTACGGACAGGAAACACGGCGCAAGACTTTGCCTTGCAGCGATTCCAGTATCAAAATTGGTTTTCAGTGTGCTTGCTTTGAGAAGTGAAGTGGGCTGTTTCCAGTCGAGCGAAGGATTCTCGCAGGCCACCCCAACTTTACGGGGCTTCCCCGCCTTATTTTGCTCCCATTCGGCGGCATCCCTAACAGCCCAAGCGTTCTAATTGAAGATGCTAGGAGCGGATTGCGACGATCGAAAGTTACCGAGGTACTCGTGCGAGCTTGCAAATCAACTCGGGTGAGTTCATGCAACACGGCGATCATTTCACTACTCACCAGCTAAGAAACCGAACGTCATTTAGTTTTGTGCAGGAACGGAAAAATCTGCCCACAGAGGAGTTCCCGGAGTTCCTCGTTCGTTGACTTGATCATTTGACCTCACGTAAGATTCGCGGCAATGATCGGCCAAACAATCTCGCATTATCGGATAATCGAAAAGCTTGGCGGCGGGGGAATGGGAGTGGTGTACAAAGCCGAGGACACGCGCCTGCATCGCTTTGTCGCGCTCAAGTTTCTTCCCGATGAGGTCTCCAAAGATCCCCAGGCGCTGGCCCGCTTCCGCCGCGAAGCGCAGGCCGCATCGGCTCTGAATCACGCTCACATCTGCACTATCTATGATATCGGTGAGCAAGGCAGCCAAGCTTTTATTGCCATGGAATATCTGGACGGCGTGACGCTCAAGCATAGCGTCGAGAACCGGCCACTTAAAACCGAACAGCTATTGGAACTCAGCATTCAGATCGTCGAAGCGCTCGATGCCGCGCACAGCCGCGGTATCGTTCATCGTGATATCAAGCCGGCCAACATCTTCATCACCAGCCGCGGGCAGGCGAAAGTTCTCGACTTCGGACTTGCCAAGCTGAACGGAGTCCGTAATCTCACTGCTTCCATGACCGGCTCCACGATAGCAGACGTCGCGGAAGAGCAACTCACCACTCCAGGGAGCACTGTCGGTACAGTTGCGTACATGTCACCTGAGCAGGCGCGAGGCGAAGAGCTCGATGCGCGTACCGATCTATTCTCATTCGGTGCCGTCCTTTATGAGATGTGCACTGGCAGAGTGGCATTTGGGGGCAGCACTTCGGCGGTCATCTTCGAAGCCATCCTCAATCGAGCCCCCACGCCGCTACCTCAGCTCAATCCCAGCTTGCCTGTAGATCTCAACCGCATCATTGCCCGCTCACTTGAGAAGGATCGCGAACTCCGTTATCAGACAGCTTCTGAAATCCGCGCAGAATTGAAGCGCCTAAGGCGTGATTTGGAGTCACAGCGAGCTGCAGTTTCGCCAGCTGGTATGTCCGCGCCCGCAACGGCTGCGGTAATAACTCAAGAGCCCAGCAGCCGGCGCTCGTCTCACATTCTCTCCCGTACATTGCTCACTTGCGTGCTGCTTATCTTGGGTGCGGCGGCGGGATGGTTCCTCCGAGCCACTTGGGTACCTGCATTGCAGCCCTCTTATCACCAACTCACCTTTCGTCGTGGCACGATCCGCTCGGCATTTTTTACTCCAAACGGACAATCCGTTATTTACGGTGCTTCCTGGCAAGGATCTCCGATCGACTTGTTCATTACGAGCCCGGAGAGTCCACAGTCGCGTTCTCTGAGCTTACAGGGAGCCGCGCTTTTGGCTATGTCTTCGTCGGGAGAAATGGCGGTGTCAATGGACAGCCGTCCCTCCGGACCCTACGCCCAAGTAGGTACGCTGGCCAGAGTGCCGCTCAATGGTGGTGCCCCACGCCCGGTGCTGGAAGACGTGCAATGGGCGGATTGGTCTCCCGACGGAAATAACTTAGCGATCGTGCGCGACGTGGGCGGCCGCAACCAACTCGAGTTTCCCATTGGGAAAGCGCTCTACCAAACGCCAGGCTGGATTAGCCATCCCCGAGTTTCCAGAAAGGGGAACTTGATTGCTTTCCTCGACCATCCACTGCCCGGCGATGATGGCGGTTCAGTCAAGGTCGTCGATCTCAACGGGAGTGTTAAGACGTTAGCGACAGGGTTCCAAACCGCGCAGGGACTGGCTTGGTCTGCTAATGGCGACGAAGTGTGGTTTACCGCCGCCGACCTCGGTCTGAAACGGGCGATTTACGCCGCTACGCTCAGTGGGCGGGAGCGCGTAATCGCGCGAGTGCCGGGCACTTTGTTGCTACAGGACATCTGGCAGGACGGTCGCGTTCTGCTCGCCAAAGACGCCTGGCGGCGAGAATTGATTGGACTGATCTCAGGTGAGAGCAAGGAACGCGATCTATCCTGGCTCGACTATTCCTATCCCTCCGACGTCTCCGCGGATGGCAAAGTCTTGTTGTTCACCGAGGCAGGCGAGGGCGGAGGAACGAACTATTCGGTTTATCTGCGAAAAATGATGGAGACGTCTGCGGTTCGACTGGGAGACGGGATGGCTTTGAGCTTGTCGCCGGACGGCCAATGGGTGGTTGCGAGTATTCCAAGCGCGCCCGCACCGCTGGTTCTCCTACCCACCGGGCCGGGTGAGGTTAAGCCTCTGGCGCATGATGCCATCAATCACAGCCGGGCGAAGTGGCTTCCTGACGGTCGCCGCTTCGTATTTTCGGGGAAGGAACCTGGACATGGTGCCCGGATCTATCGCCAGGATTCGAACGACGCTAAGCCAGTGCCGATTTCACCAGAGGGTATAGACCCGCTGGTCATGGTCCTTTCTCCAGATGGTCAGCAAGTGGTCGGTATCGGACCAGATGAGAAGGCCTATTCCTACTCGGTTGCTGGTGGGGAGCCCAAGGTGGTGCTGGGAGTTGAATCCGGAGAGCAACCGATCGAGTGGAGCGCAGACGGAAAGACAATCTATCTCTACAAACCCGGAGATCTGCCGGCCAAAGTCTATCAGTTGGACTTGGCAACCGGGCACAGGGCTTTATGGAAACAACTTATTCCTTCCGATTCTGCAGGGGTAAGCCGCCTTGGTCCAATCCTTATTACCCCGGATGGGAAGTCATGTTTGTATGGCTATCACCGAGTTTTATCTGATCTCTATCTGGTCGACGGCCTGAAGTAAGCCA
>JASHPL010000467.1 GCA_030038125.1 Candidatus Sulfotelmatobacter sp. | reverse complement strand
CATCGTTCACGGAGAAGAATCGCGGCAGGCGATCCTCCGCGGCGTCAACCTTCTGGCCGACGCTGTGAAGGTGACCCTCGGCCCCAAAGGCCGTAACGTAGTTATTGAAAAGAAGTTCGGTTCACCGACCATCACCAAGGACGGCGTGACCGTGGCCAAAGAAATCGAATTGAAAGATGGCCTCGAGAACATGGGAGCGCAGATGGTGCGCGAAGTCGCCTCCAAGACTTCGGATGTCGCTGGCGACGGCACCACAACGGCTACCGTTCTCGCTCAGGCGATCTATCGGGAGGGCGTAAAGACCGTCGCGGCCGGCGCCAATCCGATGGCGCTGAAGCGCGGCATCGAGAAAGCCGTCGAGACCATCACTGGCAAGCTCAACAAAGAAGGCGAGCGCGAGAAAGGCGAGCTCGATAAGTTCTCGAAGCCCGTCTCCGGAGACATGATCGCGCAGGTCGGCACCGTCAGCGCTAACAACGATGAGACCATCGGCAAGATCATTGCCGAGGCCATGAAGAAGGTCGGCAAAGACGGCGTCATTACCGTGGAAGAGTCGAAGACACTCGAGACTCAGCTCGAAGTCGTCGAAGGCATGCAGTTCGACCGCGGATACCTCTCACCCTACTTCGTCACCGATCCCGAGCGTATGGAAGCGGTGCTCGAGAACGCCTACATTCTGATCCACGAAAAGAAGATCAGCTCGATGAAGGACCTGCTCCCGCTGCTCGAGCAGATCGCGAAGGGCGGCAAGCCGCTCATCATCATTGCGGAAGACGTGGAAGGCGAAGCGCTGGCGACGCTGGTCGTCAACAAGCTGCGCGGCACGCTGCAAGTCTGTGCTGTGAAGGCTCCGGGCTTCGGCGATCGCCGCAAAGCCATGCTGCAGGATATCGCCATCCTTACCGGGGGCAAGGCCATCACCGAAGATCTCGGCATCAAGCTCGAGAACGTGCAGGTGCAGGATCTCGGCCAGGCCAAGAAAGTCACCGTCGACAAGGACAACACCACCATCGTCGAGGGCAAGGGGAAGCACGCTGAGATCGAAGGCCGCGTGAAAGAAATTCGCGGCCAGATCGACAAAACCACTAGTGACTACGACCGCGAGAAGCTGCAAGAGCGGCTGGCGAAGCTGGTCGGTGGCGTAGCCGTGATCAAAGTCGGCGCCGCAACCGAAACCGAAATGAAAGAGAAAAAAGCCCGCGTGGAAGACGCGATGCACGCGACGCGCGCGGCCGTGGAAGAAGGCATTGTCCCCGGCGGCGGCGTAGCTCTAGCCCGCAGCGCTGCGGCTCTCGACAAGCTGAAGCTGGAAGGCGATGAGCAGACCGGCGTCAACATCGTGAAGCGCGCCGTCACCGAACCCCTGCGCATGATCGCCGAGAACGCCGGCGAAGAGGGCGCAGTCGTGCTGGGCAAGGTGCTCGAGTCGAAGGATCCGAACTTCGGCTACAACGCCTTCACCAACGAGTACGAAGATCTGGTCAAGGCGGGCGTGCTCGATCCGACGAAGGTCGTGCGCACCGCGCTGCAGAATGCCGGATCGATTGCTTCGCTGATGCTAACCACCGAAGCCCTGGTCGCGGAGATTCCGGAAAAGAAGGAAGCTCCCGCGATGCCTGGCGGCCACGGCGGCGGCATGGGCGACATGTACTGAGAAACGTTTAGCGCGTGCGCCCTCGGACGCGCAGCCGTAGGCCCTTGGTCGTCGGCAAAAGATCAGAGGGTACCCCACTTCTGGCTGCCGTTGCCAGAAGTGGGATTTTTTTGCTTGCAGGGACAGGAATTTGGGAGGGCACGAGTTTACTCGTGCCGCGGAAGTGTCCGAAACAGAACTGCCCTTTGGCACCTGAGGAGGAAGGCGCGAGCGACGCGAGGGACCTCAAGCACCAAGGGTCCGCTTTTTTGAGCCGCGGGTACTCATCGTGAGCGCGATCGTCATCCAACTCCGCGATTCGAGCGTCAACAACAACACACCTGATATGCTCATCACCCCAGCTTCGATTCACCGAGGTATTTGTGCCTATGAGCCATATCTGCGTGACCTGCGGGACGCAATATCCCAGTTCAGAGGTTTTTCCCGCGAACTGTCCAATCTGCCAGGATGAACGGCAGCTTGTGGGCCCGCTCGGCCAGAAGTGGATCTCGCTTGAAGACTTACAGAAAACACATCGCAATGTTTTGTTCGAAGAAGGCGAGAGGCTGTGGGGAATTCACACGCAGCCGGATTTTGCCATTGGACAGCGGGCTCTGCTGCTGCAGACTGAGACTGGCAATGTCCTCTGGGATTGCGTGAGCTTAATCGACTCGACCACGATTGCACTGGTGAAGCGGCTGGGCGGGCTCTCGGCCATCGCGGTTTCCCATCCTCACTACTACACGAGCATGGTGGAATGGAGCCGCGCGTTTGGAGGCGTACCCATCTATCTGCACGAAGCGGATCGGCAGTGGGTGCAATATCCGGATGGGGCGATCACATTTTGGAGCGGCGAGACGCACCGCATAAATGACGATCTGACGCTCATTCGCGTGGGCGGACATTTTCAGGGATTTCAGGTCTTGCACTGGGCTTCGGGCGAGGGCGGGAAAGGCGTGCTGATGACGGGAGACATGCCCCAGGTCTGCCCGGACCGGCGCTACGTGAGCTTCATGTACAGTTATCCGAATTTCATTCCCGTCGATAGCACGACAGTTCGAAGCATTGTTCGCAAGCTCGTGGCTTATGACTTCGCTAAGCTATACGGCGCGTGGCCGAAGTTTTCTGTGATCGGAGATCCGAAACTCGCGCTGACGAAATCCGCGCAGCGATATTTGCGGGCCATTGGGGATCTGGAGCCTCTGGAGCGTTGAAAACGATTCGGCTGTGTAGGGATTTTTGCGCTCCGCAGAAGCGAAAAACAGGTCTCTCGATTCCGACGAATTGGCCGAAGCGGAGGTAGGTCCTAATGAACCACCGAAAACGCGAAGGCGCACGAACGAAAACGGGTGTTTACATGTTCCTTCGTGCACTTTGTGGTTAAGGAATTTATGACACTGCCGACCCCGACAATTCTGCTTGTCGCAGGAGAAAATTTTAAACCCACTCGCGTGAATGGCGACATTGGGAGATTGATTCTGAAATGTCCTCTGTTCGCACCCGGATGGAAATTAGCAAATCCGTGACATGTTGCTGACAACTGGCGGTAGCACTCCCCATTAGCATCACTTCGCTCGTCAGAGCTGTGACCTGCGCCAAGCGCCGCTTCGACGCCGCTCTGACGGAATCACGCAAAAGGAGATTCCCATGCGAAGCAGTGCGATCAGGTTCACAGTTGCCATAGGGATTGCGCTGATGTTGGTGTCGAGCGCGATGGCACAATATCAACTCCATAATCTGGATTCCAACCAAGTCGGGCAGGCAAGCCACGTCGATCCGCTCATTGTGAACGCCTGGGGGCTGGTACATGGCCCGGGCTCACCGTGGTGGATCAGTGACGAAAACTCCGGGTGGTCCACGCTGTACGCGGGGAATGGAACAATCGAAGGACTGAAAGTGCTAATTCCGACTGCGGGAAACGGACCCGATTCGGCGACCGGCAACAACGGTCCCGGGTCGCCGACCGGGATTGTGTTTAATGCGAGTAACGAGTTTCAGGTGCAAGGTTGGGCGGCGAACTTTCTATTTGCCACGCTGGATGGAACGATCAGCGGATGGGCATTCCAAGCGAATCCCAATCAGGCGATCCTGGCAGTGGATAATTCCGCCAAGAAGGCGTCGTATACCGGGCTGGCGATCACCAACCGGCCGTCGGGAAATCTGCTCTACGCTGCCGATATGAACAACAGCGAGGTTGACGTCTACGATGGCAATTTCAAGCTGGTAACATCGTTCACCGACCCAACCTTGCCGACGGGCTTCGCTCCGTTCGGAATCCGCGACATCAACGGAATTGTCTACGTCACCTTCGCTGCCGTCAGCGGGGGGCCGGGCGGATTCGTCGAGCAGTTTGAGGAAGATGGCACGCCGGTGAACCCAGGTCACCCTCTGATTCAAGGCGCGCCTTTGAACCAGCCCTGGGGAATCGTTGGAGCACCCGATAACTTCGGGCCTCTCAGCGATACGCTGCTGATTTCGAACAACGTCAATAATGGAACCATCCTCGGGTTTGATCCGTTTACCGGGCAGTTCGTGGGCACGGTGAAAGACACGACTGGAAAGCCGATCGTGATCAATCAGCTGTGGGGAATCGCTTTCGGAGATGGGACCGGAGCGAACGGAGCCACGAATCAACTGTTCTTTACCGCGGGTCCAGCCAACAACCTGGCGGGAACCTACGGCTTTATCATGTTCAAGCCGTGATGGTGAAATTGCGAGAACATGTCGAGGCTCACGCGCATTACGACACTCACGAGTATTGTCATTCCGAGCGGCCGTGCCGAGCCGCAAGGCGAACCACGAGCGAAGTGAAGGAGGAGGAATCTGACCTTGGTATCTCCGAACAGATTCCTCGCACCCAAAGGCCGGCGCTCGGAATGACAAGAATCGCTGAGTCGCGCTTTTGAGAGGCTCGCATGAAAATTCATCACAGTGACGCAAGCAATTGGGCGTCACTCAATCTCCCGAGGACTTCTGGCTCTTATATCCGGGGCCGCGCAGAGCCCGGCCGGGGCGCTCGCTGGTAATCTCGCCGTTTCGCACCACGGGTCGGCCATTCACGAATACATCTTTGATTCCCACGGAGTATTTGAGGGGAGATTCGTAGGTCGCAACGTCGCGGATGGTGGCGGGATCGAAAACCACAATATCGGCAAACATTCCGGGACGCAGAAGTCCGCGATCGCTGATGCCGACTCGACTGGCAGCTTGCGACGTCATTTTGCGCACGGCTTCTTCTACTCGCATGGTGTGCTCGGTGCGCACATACTCGGCCAGGATCCGCGGAAATGTCCCGAAGGCTCGTGGATGGGCTTTGGTGGTGCTGAGCGGGCCGTCCTCGGCCTGCGCGCCAGAATCGGAACCGAAAGTCACCAGGGGATTCGAGACGGCGGCGCGAACGTCGGCTTCCTCCATGATTGCAATGACCACCTGGCTGTTGCCCCGATCGGCGATGGCGATGTCGATCGCTGCGTCTTCCGGATCCTTGTCCATGGCTTTTCCGATTTCTTCAAAATTCATGCCTTCATACTTGCGTAGATCGGGATCGAGAACTTGAATCAGCGTAACTCCGCCGCCTCCACCCGAACCCAGCCATTCATTTTCCCACCGGTTGGTGGATTCGTTCATTTCCTTACGAATGCGCGGGCGTTGAGCAGGATCTTTGAGGCGCTCCAGCATTTTTTCGGTCCCACCCTCCGTAACCCAGCTCGGAAAGCATGCCACCAGGCCATTTGAGGCGCGCGTGTAGGGATAAACGCTGGCGGCAACATCAATCCCACGCTCACGCGCCGCTTCGATTCGGCGCAGGACTTCGGGCATTTTGCCCCAATTATCCTTGTAGGCGGTCTTCAGATGCCAGATCGTGGTCGAGATTTGAGCCCGCTGCGCGATTGCAAAAACTTCATCGAGGGATGGAAAAATCCGATCCGATTCCGAACGCTGATGCGTGAAATAGACGCCGCCGTAGCTTCTGGCGACCTTCACTAACTCGACCAGTTCGTCGGTCGATGCGAATACGTCCGGGACATATTCCAGCGCCGAACTTAACCCAAAAGCACCTTGCTCCATCGCCTGTGCTACCTGTTGGCGCATCTGGTCGAGTTCGGCCGGCGTGGCCGGACGGTTGTCTTTGCCAAAGACGTATGTGCGGATGCCTCCGGCTCCAACAAACGTGCCGAGATTGATTGCCGGTTGGACGCGATCGAGACGGTTGAGATACTCATCGACTGATCGCCAGTCCAGCTTGACTCCGTATTTGTTGGCACTGTCTTTGAGATCCTCAAGCAAACGATCGTTCAGCGGAGCGATCGATGTACCCTCGCCCGTGATTTCTGTGGTCACGCCCTGGGTGATTTTGCTGGCGGCACGATTGTCGACGAGGAGATTAAATTCCGATTGGCCTTGCACGTCGATAAAACCCGGCGCAACGACCAGGCCTGATGCGTCGACTCGTTGTTTCGCCGTCGCGTCGTGCAGATCACCCATGGCGGCAATGCGGTCGCCGACAATTCCAACATCCCCAACAAACCAAGGAGCCCCGGTACCATCAACGATCTGAGCTCCCGTGATTAGAAAATCGAACCTGCCTTGTTGGCCATAGCTGCGTGCGGCCAACAGCGACAAAGCGAAGAAGAAAACGAGGGAACAAAAGGAACGTTTCTTGATCATTGATCTCCTCAATGTCGAATTGAACCCAAGCTTTCGCAGGATTTCCAGACCGGGCTTTCGCTTGCCCTAACTCCGCGGCTGAAGATAGAGCCAAGACGAACGATCATATACCTGACGACGGGAAGTCATGCGTACTTTGAGCCGTGGGGAGCAGCATTCTTGTGCCGGTCAGCAAAAATGTCTGCGGGCGACGGGAAAACTTCGATCAGTGAGGACACCGACGACTTGTTCGATATCTATTTCAAGCCAGCATTCCGATCTGATATTTCGGAGCTGATTCAAAACGCATTGATCAATCGCCCGGATGCGTAAGCATTGCGACTGCCGATGCCAGCGCGATCGGCCGCCGAAAGCAAGCGAAATGATCGAAGCTCGAGTGAATCTCGAGCTTCTTCAAAAGGAGAATCCGTCCGGTCACATTGAGAGAAAATTCCCGGATATTGGAACTCAACCCTACATCGCGATCGAGGGTGAGGTTCCCGCCCTTGTTCAGATGAACCAGAATTCCCCAGCCAAAATCAACATCCCGGAAGAGCTGCGCGTCGAACTTCACGATCTGCCGCTCAGCGGCATCGATAACCATCGTGCCGCTCATTCCGCGTAACAGCTCCATACTCGCATTGCTGGGCTGGAAGCCTGCGGCGGGCTGAAAATCGAAATGAACGAGACGATGACCGGCCCATCCTATCTCGGTTTGCCTTTGTGTGAAGTGAAATGCCTGCGGTATCGCCTGCACCAGGGTGCGCATGTCGTTTTCAAGTTTCTGCTGGCGCCTGCGCTCCTCTTCCCGCGCAGACGAATTGGTCAGAAGTTGACGCAGATGTTGATCCTCCTTTTCCTCCTGTGCCTGGGAGACCGGCGTGTCGCCGATTCGCACCAATTTTCCCACCACTAGATCGCTGCTTTTGACCATCAATAGCGTTTCCTGTTTTGCGGAGACCTGCCGATGGTATTGGTACGTGCAGTTTTGGGTGATAAGCGGGGAATATAGTTCGTTGGCTACTGCGTCACGAATGAGTTGGTCCTGATTGACGGATTGTGGGAAAGCCGCCGTGGCACAGGAAAAAAACATCAGCAGCCCGAGCCACGAACACAAGCGAAAGGGTCGCCGCGACCCCAGGCCGGCATTGCTTCGCTTTTGCTTCACGTCAAACCCAGAGTATTTGAGAGATTTTCCGGATCAAGGGTTGCGCACTTTCCCATGGAACAAAGCAATGCTCTCAGGTGGCTCAAAACGCGAGATGGGTTCCTGCCAGGGACAGGCACGACTCTTGCATGTCCCCCATTCATTTCGAAAAGACGTACACAGAGGCCAGTTACGGCCTTTGCTCATAGTCGCAGGTCCGTTTTTACCGGCAGCCTGCACCCCGGCAAGACCTTATTGCTGTCGAACCAAGCGCAAATCCCCTCAGTGCACGCCCAAGAGTCCTAGAATCACCGTCAGCGCGATGACTACAAAAACCGCTCCGGTCACTCCTACATATTTTCTATCTTGATCCACCCAGAATGCATAAATGGAAACCAGTACACGTGCGACCGGGGTGAGAATCAACAACAGCGTTCCGATCAATAAAAAACTGCTGGGATCCCCATGCAGCAGCCCGTGTATCACGACTCGCCCGTGATACTGCTCGCGAACCCAGCTTGCCGATAGTGGGAAATACCGCGGATGAAGCAAAGCCAGCACAATCCCGATCGCAAACAGAACGTTCGAAGCGATCATTCCGGCAACCAGCATGTGATACACGCCGGCATATACGTTCTGTTCCTCGGCCATTGGCGAGAACTCGGGATCCTGGACTTCTTTCATGTGGAACTCGGCAGATGGATTCCAAAACCGGCGGCCAGCGCCTGCGCCAACATCTCGTATGCGAGATAAGCCATGAGAGCGCTGAAAATCCACTTCAACACTACACTGTGCAGGCGGTTCATCAGCATCGTGCCGATGCTGGCTCCTGCCGTCGTGCCGACAGCTACCGGAGCTACCACCATGAAGTGAATCATCCCGGCCATGAAAAATAAAATCGAGCTTACGGCCGCAGTCACTCCGATCATCAACTTACTCGTCCCTACCGCAACTTTCATGGGCACGTTCATATACCGGTTCATGGCAGAGACTTTCAGTACGCCTCCGCCCACGCCCAGCAACCCGGAAGCAATTCCCGCCAACGACGCCACCGTAATGCCTGGGCCGGTGCCGCACACGATATATGCCACCTCTTTGTTCGCTGCCAGGTCGTGATAGCTGCCCTCCAGTTCCAGATAGCGCGAAACCGCGTCGGGTTTCGCTTTGCTGAAGAGCCCTTTCGCGATTCGCTCATCATCCAGGTTGCGTGTGGAAAAGGAAGCGTACGCCATGTAAGCCAGCATGACCGCAAAAATGAAGGAAATGACCCAATCATGCAAGTAGATCGCTAGGATCGCTCCCGCCAGCGCTCCCGTCGTGGTGAACAATTCCAGAAACATGGCCAGACGGAGATTGCTGATGCGTTGCTCCACATAAGACGATCCCCCCGCGTTGGAAGTAGCAATGACGGAAACGATGCTGGCCGCCACTGCGATTTTCATGGGCAGATGAAAGAGCAGCACCATGGCGGGGACGATAAAGATTCCGCCGCCAACCCCGAGCAGCGCGCCAAAAAACCCGGCGACCGCAGCGGCTGCAAACAGAAGGAAGACAAAGCTGATCGA
>JASHPL010000466.1 GCA_030038125.1 Candidatus Sulfotelmatobacter sp. | reverse complement strand
GTTGGCGAAGCATTTGATAAACGAATTGTTCGCTGGCACGCTGACTTGGGCATCGTCTTCCAACATGCCGTCGCCGTCGACCTTGGCAATGGTGACGTTGCTACTGTCCTGGCTGAATACCAGGTAATTCCCGGCCGCCGAGTAGGCTATGCCGCTGTAGCTGCCGCTGGAATCGTATCCCAACGCGATGTAGTTCTGCAGGACCTCGCCGGTCTGGGTGTCGAAAATCTCCACGGCTCCGTCGCCATCGGAGGTCGATGTACCCATGGTGAGGACGGCGGCAGTGTGAGTGCGGAGATTGGGGTTCAGCGCGATGGCCTTTGCGCGGACCCGAATGCCGAGATCGACTTGAATGCCGGCTGGGTTGATGACTTGGCCACTGCTGACAACCCACGAGCCGTTCGGCTGCGGGCCGACGACGTAAGTCGGGTAGGGCACGGACTGAGCAGCGGCGAGCGCCGGAAAACTCAGCCCCGCTGCCAAGCCCGCGAGCGGACGCAGACAGCTGATTCGACGTTTATTTCGAGAGTGATTTCGAGACATTTTTCGGGACATGTAGCGTTCTCCTCCTTGGTTTTTTTTTCACCACGCACTCAGAGTTGGACGTGGAAGATCGGGTGGAAATACGAGCGGCGTCGATTGCACATGGTAGTCGCCAATCTTTAATGGCTGATGACTATCAAGTGAACTTTCAGTTACAGGGAGTGGATTTATCTCGAGAAGTGTGACGCGCGCGGCTCCGCCCTTAAGCAGTGACCTGACGTCGACAGCTGCTTCTCATTGCCGTGGGCATCCGGAGCGACGATAATCTCCCGATGAAGTTCCAACTCCGCTCCTTCGGTACTTCACTCCAAAATGTGATTCTCTGTGCCGTCATCGCGGGGGCGAGCGCTTTCGGACAAGCGGATAGAGCAAAACTGTTCCAAAAGGAAGACGCATACATTCGCTCCGAGGCCGCGATCCACTTCTTTCGAGGAGCGGTTCTGGTTGGAGTCGATGGAAGAATTGTCTTCGAGAAGGCATATGGGTTGGGCGATGAAGAGTGGAAGGTTAGTAACACTGTTCACACGAGGTTCCGAATCGGTTCGCTTAGCAAGCAGTTTACGGCTGCCTGCATTTTGCTACTGCAACAACAAGGTCGCTTGCACCTACACGACCCGGCGTCACGATACCTGTCCGGTCTGCCGCACGCATGGCAGGCCATCACTATCCATCAACTGCTTACTCATACATCGGGAATCCCGAACTACACCAGCAGCCCTGAAATCGCAAGAATCGACCGCACCGGAGCGACCCCACAACAGATGATCGAACTTGTCGCAGACAAGCCGCTAGACTTCACACCCGGCACGAAATGGAGCTACTCCAACACCGGTTACATCCTGCTGGGTATGATCGTCGAAAAGACTTCGGGTCAATCCTATGCGGACTTCCTTAAGGCCAACATTTTTGAGCCGCTGGGGATGAGGGAGTCGGGATATGACAGAGCAAGAGACAGTCCTCAAAGAGAGGGCCTCCGGGTACGAAATCATCGACGGTCACATCGCAAACGCAGACTTCATCGATATGACCGTTCCATTCTCTGCTGGCGCAATCTATTCCACGGTTGGGGATATGTACCGGTGGAACCAGGCGCTGGCTGAAGACGGGAAATTGCTCTCGGCTGACTCATTGAAACAGATGTTCACGGAATATCCTGAAGCTACGCATGAAGGGCAACACTACGGATATGGAGTCGTGATTTCGCGCCTCAAGTTCGGAAGGTTGCTCTACTATCACGGGGGAGGCATCGAAGGATTTTCCAGCAGCATACAACGCTACCCAAAGAATCGAGTCTGCATCGTCATCTTGTCAAATTTCGATTCGTATAAGCCTTGGGAGTTAGGCGATCACATCGCTGCTGATCTCTTCAGTCACCATCTTTCAGATGTCCGTTAAGAATTGATACGGCACAAGGGTCCTTCCCGCGAGATCGCCGCTGCCGTAACGTCTCCACGCCTCAATCCTTAGCTGCGTGATGTTTTACCGGTGCGGTGCGATGCTTCAGTCGGATTACGACCGGGTGATACCCGCGTCCAGTCCCGACTCGTCGTCGACGAGCGCGCGTAGCGGCCCCAGCCAGGGTTCGTAGCGTCGCCAGCGCGCGATGGAGGAGCGATAGATCGGCTGCCGAGTCTGCCACTTGCTGGGAGTCCTCACAGCGCGTGGGTTGCATTCCGGGCGAAGGCACGCGTCGTCCCATGCCAGGCCGGAGGCCGCGATGATTCGCCGGATGATGGGTTCGGGCGCGCGGGTCAGATCCTCATAATCGATCTCAATGAAGCGATCCGCCGGCAGCACACTGCGCCAATGGTCGATGAGTCGCTGGTAGCAGCGGAAATATGAGACCAGTTCGGCGCCTCCAGTCGGAAACGCGAGACTGGGATGGAAATGAGTTTGGTGGATCGACAGGGCCGTGTCGACGGCAGCACGCCGGCAATGAATTATAGTTGCGCGCGGGAATGCCACATGGATGAGCCCAGCCCAGAGAAAGTTAAACGGCATCTTGTCGGTCACTCGCGCCGCCTTCGGCGAGATCGCGCGCAGCACTCCGAGATAGTCAGCCGCCGCCTTGTCCAAGAACTCCGAGATCAGATTCTCTGCAGAAACGGACGGCTTCTCGTCCACTGGGCGGTGCCACGCAGCCCCGCGCTCGGGCCAGAAATTCAACTCGCCACCGGCCACGACCTCAGGATGCATGGATATGATCTGCTCGACGAGCGTTGTGCCCGACCGCGGCATGCCAATGATCAGCACCGGAGTGGCATCGCGGCTGCCGAGCTCGCGCACCCGTGCGATCCATTCCGGCGTGCAGTAGGCAATCAGTTGGTCGATCTTCACGGACAAGGCGGCCGAGTCGAACGCCCCAGAGCCCCGCCGCACGGCGTCTGCAGCGTCGAAATGCCGCATAGCATAGGCGTAGTCGCCGAGATCCTCCGCCGCCTTTCCGATCGCGAGATGAATCCGCAAGCGTTGCCCCGCTTCCAGTCTCGGCGTGGTCAGGGCGGATTCCATCCGTTGAAGTAGACCATCATCATCGCTGGTGACGGGTCGGCACCGCACCAGATCGTAGTAACTTCCCGCCAGCAACGGCGCAAGCGCGATCGCACGTTCGAAACATGCGCGGGCCTCCTTGAAACGGCCGCACTCAGAGAGCAGACTGCCCAGCAAATCATACGCCATGGCGTTGCTGGCATCGGCCACCAAAATCTCTCGCAGCACCTGTTCGGCTTCTTGATCGCGATCCTCGATCAGTAGCGCCCGCGCCTTGCCAAGGCGTCCGAAGCTGGTCTTACCTCCAGTCACTGCGGCGCGGCGGAAGCAGCCGATCGATCGGTCACGATGGCCCAGTATGTAGAGAAGGTCGCCGGCGCGGAACCACGCCTCGGTGAGAGATGGTAGCAGCCTGGTAGCGCGGTCGTAGGCACCGATTGCCGCGCCGATGTTGCCAAGCTTCTCCAATGCGATTCCCAGGCGGAAATATGCATCGGTGTAGCGTGGATTGCCGGTCACGGCGCGCTGCAGTGCCATGATGGCATCGGGCAGGAGTCCGACCTCGAGGCAGGCGAGGCCGAGGTCGTGCTGGATCATGGGATTAGACGGCTCGAGCAGCGCTGCATCGCGCAACGGCGCGATCGCATCGCCTGGTCGCCCTGCTTTAAGCAACTCGGTGGCTAGTGCCAGCAGAGGCGTCAATTGTTGTGGCGCGGTTGGGGTTGGGTACTGGGACATAACCTGAACCTAGCGTGCAAGCTGTTGTGTGGGCATCGGAATCGTCAGGGCAATCGTCATTCGCGAAGCCTTCGCGTTTAATCGAGCTAGAACGTAAGTCTGGCAGAAAACTGCAGAACCCTTGGCAGGCCATTGGGGCTGATTTCCTGCAGCGTGCCGAAATTGCCCGGGCCAGTGTTAGGGACGAGATAGCAGGTCTGATTGATCGTCATGCCATCTCCGCAGTTGCCGCCGTAGGGATTGTATTGTAGCTGGTTGATACCGTCGCCGTTCTGCACATAGTAGTTGGGATGGTTGAAGAGATTGAAAGCCTGTGCCTGAAATTCGAGATCCTTTCCTTCGCCGAGTGAGAAACTGCGAGCGACTCCGAAATCAATACGCTCCAGCCACGGACCATAAAAAGAATTCAGCCCGACTCCTGGCGATGGTCCAGCGCCGTTGATGCCTCCGGCGGTGTTGGCGGTGTCTTCGTTGAAGGCGGTGTCATTGAGATTGTCGTTGCCCACGAGCACGCCATTCGAGAAAAGGCCGCAGCTTGGCGATTGTGTGAGATTGACACTGTTGGTGGGAATGACAAAGTTGTTGCCCTGCGTGGTCGTGCAAGCAGGACTCAACAACCCGGCGTAGGGACGTCCCGAAGAAAATTCCATTACCGTGCTCAGCCTCCAGTTGGAAAGCAGAGCTCGGCCAGTAGGCGAATTCGTGAGTTGCTGAAGGCGCGGGTCATAGATCGCTGCAAGCGTGACGCGATGCCGCTCATCGAGAAGCGAAGGCGCGTGGGTGTTGCTGAAGTCGAATTGATTGTTGAAGTCCATTCCATCGAGCATCATGCTCTTGGCGAAGGTGTAGGAAAACTGGAGTGAAAGGCCGTTGGACATGCGGCGCTGCAACTGCACGAAGAAGGAGTTGTAATAATTCTGTCCGGGGCTGATGAGTTCGTTGATCTGACCGAGATTGGGATTGATATAACCTTCGGTGAGCACTCCGCTGTCCATGTTCGGCAGAGTATAAGTGGGACCGGTGCAGGGCAAGGTATTCACATTGGCAGGGCAAACAATGTAAGTAGTCGTGCCTCGCAGCGGAGTGAGATTCATATCGTAGGCACTGCCGGAAAGAATGTGCACTCCGTGATTCCACATGGTTCCGATGCTGAGTGTAGTGTTCTCGGTAATCTCCTGTTCGATCTGCAAACTTGATTGCAGTATGTAAGGGACGCGGAAGTGCGGCGAGACCAGCGAAATATCAGGAGATGCGCCGAAGAGCGAGGAATTTGCGGGAATAATATCGGGGAACGTCGGTGTTTGTTGATTCGGAGGCCCGGAGATGTAGCTGGCTTCGAACGAAGTCTGTTGCGAGGCTAATCCGTTGGAGATAACTGCGTTTCGGTAATTCAGGCCGTTCATGTTGGTGTAAAACTGGCCGAAGCCTCCGCGCACGACGGTTTTTTCGCGAGGTTGCCAGGCAAATCCGAGGCGCGGGGCGACGCGCTGGAACTGATTCGGATATTGACCCGTAAGCGGGAATGCGAAATTTGCGGCGGGTTGAGGATAGACCTGAAAATCCTCGCGAATACCCATCTCCAGTGTCAGATGCGGCAGAAGGCGGTAAGAATCCTGTACATAAAATCCGTAGTACGGCATGGAAAAAGAAAACGTGGGATTGCCGGCCGCCTGACTGAAATTGATGTACTCGCCGAGAGCGAAAGCTTCGAGATTGGGAAACTCGTACAGGCCGAGCGGCGAACCGAAGTCGATGGCCTCGTTGGGATCGGCTCCGCCGTCGTTGGTATCGGCATCGCGGGAGCGATTCCAATCAAAACCGAGTTGCAGCGTGTGCTTGCCAATCACGTAATCGATGCGGTCGGCCAGCGAGTATTGACGTTCAAAAACTTTGCCGATGGAAAATGGAGCGTTACCGAGGGTGAAGGCGGCGGGGCTGTCCAGAATGATGGTAGGCGTGTTCGGAGCAAGGCCGGTAGGAGTCGCAAGTTGGTTATCCTGCGAAGTTCCGGCGTGGAATTCGTTCAGCAGTCGCGAGGAGAAGGTATGCGTCCATCCGCCGCTGGCTTCGAAGGTATGCACGTAAGCGTTGGCGAGCGTCTGCAATCCATAGTTGCCGATTGTGGGATCGGTAATCACTCCGCCCGGCGAATTGAAGTGATTGAAATTCAGGCTAAGAAAAAGTCCATCGCGCGAACTGGCTTGATAGTCGAGGCGCGGCGTTAATACGAGATCGTTTCCCTTTCGGGGTTTCGACCCCAGATTTGAATTCAACGCGCCAACGACATTCGCCACCTGCTGCAAGTAGGCAGCATTGGTGGGATCGGGGGTGGTATCGCCGCCAGGGATGGGAAGCGGGCCATTGGGAGCGGGTAGCGTAGTTCCCGCCGGGATGCCGAAGTTGGCTGTGAGAAAGCTGCTTAAATTCTGCGGATTGGTTGAGAGCGCAGAATTCAGAACCGAAACCGGGTTGCTGCGCAGTTGCTGTTCATAATCCAGGAAGAACCATAGATGATTGCGCACGATCGGACCACCCACACCCGCGCCAAACTGTTGCAGCGAATCCTGCGGCTTGGGGAAGCCGGCTTCCTCGTCGAGTTGATCGTTGGCCCCGGTTGCGGAGTTGCGATTGTAATAGAAGGCGCTGCCATGGAAAGTGTTGCTGCCGGAGCGCGTCACGGCGTTGACGAAACCAGCTCCGCCGCCGTAGACGGCAGAGTAGGGACTCACCGAGACCTGAAATTCCTGAATGGCTTCTTCGCCATATAAGTAAGGAATGCGATAACGCCCGAGAATGTCGGCAAAATAATTGTTGGTCGCGTTGGTTCCGTCGACAGTGAACGCGTTGGAGCCGTTCCCGTTTGCATAGCCCGAATCTTCTCCACCTTGCTGGCCGGCGAGGCTGATCAATCCCGTATCGCCGTCGTAGCTGGTGTTCGGAGTGAGAGCGACGAAGTCGGTGTATTTGCGACCGTTCAGCGGCAATTCGTTGATGAGGGAGCGATCGAGCACGGTACTGACGGAAGATTCAGCGGGACGCAGCAGCGGCTGAGTCGCAGTCACAGTCGATGTGTCGCCCTTGGCCCCGACTTCCAACTTGATATCTTGAATCGTCGTGTTCCCCACGAGAATCCGCACTAAAGCGACGACATCTCGAAAACCCTGAACACTGACGGTAACGGAATATGTGCCCGGCATGAGAGCAGAAAAGCGATAAAAGCCAGTGCGATTGGTGGCGCCGGATTGTTCCACCCCCGTGGCCAGACTGCGCAAGACGACGGGAGCTCCGGGAACTACAGCCCCGCTAGGATCGGTAACACGGCCGGAAATCGCGCCGGTCAGAACCACATTCTGTGCAGTCGACGCCGGGCAAGTTGCGAGGGCGAACAAAATGCTCAAAACCAACACCCGGCGCGCCCTAGGAATTCTGATGATTGAAAACATGCATATCCTTAGCAGTAAAGGCAAAGATTAAAGGAACAGGCATTGAATCCTCACAACTCACGGATCAGACTATATCCAAAAAGTGTAGGAGCCGAGAAGATACTCGCGGGCTGTTAATCAGTTATCACGGAATTATGAATGCTTTATGAAAAGCTCCCCGTGGGTAGTGTCGTAGTTTCAATTTACACAAGCAGAAACGGCTGTGTCCCACGCGACAAGCTACTGCTGTAGCAGAATGGAAACGGTTCCATCGGTCAAGTTGGCGACAGCGAGGTCGAGTTTGCCATCGCCATTGAAATCGGCGGCTGCTAGTTGATTTGGACCCTTTCCTACCGGATATGGCGATCCCGATGCTTGAGTGAATGTGCCATCGCCATTTCCGAGCAAGAGGGTGATCGTGTTATCCACATAATTCGCGACGGCGAGATCGAGCTTGCCGTCATTGTTAAAGTCTCCGGCGACGATCGCGTCGGGGCCGCTCCCGACCATAATCGTGCTTGGCGGTCCAAAGGTTCCGTCGCCATTTCCCAGCAGGATGTATAGGACGTTCGCGCTGGAGTCTGTCGCTGCGACGTCCAGCTTGCCGTCGCCGTTGAAATCAGCTACAAGAATCGCAGAAAGGTTCTGCCCGAGCGAAATCGGAGAACCATTTGCCGGAGTAAATGTTCCGTCCCCGTTCCCAAGCGACACACCCAATCCCGCGCTCCCTAGTCCGGACGAATCGCTGCTTCCCCCTGCGACAATCGCATCCAACTTTCCGTCGCCGTTAAAATCCCCGACGGCGATGCCCGCCGGGAAGCCAGTAATGTTGAAATTGCCTGCCATGTTAAACGCGCCCTTGCCGTATCCCAGAGCGACAAACCCGGAACCGTAGATTTGATTGACAACGGCAAGATCGAGATTCCCGTCGGCATTGAAATCAGCCGCTCCTAGGGCGGATGTCGTCGTGTCAATAGTACTGGCGAAGGCCGCAGAGGAAGAAACGAAGGTGCCGTCGCCGTTCCCCAGCAGGATGGCAGCCGCCTCATTTTGGATCATTGCGACCGCGAAACCTGGATGACCGCTGTGGTTGAAGTCAGCCGCGACGATCGGGCCGACATAGGGTGAGGCGAAATCATCATAGGGCGGACTCGGTACCTGCACCGGAGAGCCCGACGCAGCCGCAAACGTGCCATCGCCGTTTCCGAGGAGCACAGCCACCCTGACGTTGGTTGGAACGGCAAGGTCCGGCTTACCATCCCCGTTGAAGTCGGAAACCGTCATACCGAACGGCTCGTAAGCCGACAACGGGGAGTTCGCCGCCGCCGCAAACAAAACGGTAGTTTCAGGTGCAGCGATCGGGAAATAGACAACGTTGGATGAGCCGCCGCCGGGTGCGGGATTCACAACCGTTACGGCCACGGTCGCCGCATTCGCTACGTTCGTTGCTGGAGCCGTCGCGGTGAGATGCTCATTGTCTATGAATGTTGTGGGCAGCGGTGTGCCGTTGAAGTCTATTGTCGCGCCGGACACGAAACCTGTGCCACTGACTCTCAGCGTGAAGGCTGGCGAGCCCGGAGAAGCTGCTGTCGGCACCAGCGGCTGGTTCAGGAAGGGGACCGGATTCCCGGGTGTGGCAATCGAATTGATCTGGATGCTCATAAGGCCGTTGATCGCGACCATACCGGCTGCATCGGTAGCCGTGGCCTCGAAATACCATGTTCCCCCAACGCTGGGTGTGCCACTGATGGCGCCGGTGCTGGCATTGAGCGTTAGCCCATCGGGAACCGAGCCGCCGACTTTGTATCCGGTGAGGATTGGGCCGTCGTAAACGCTCCACTGAAATGGAGCCGTGCCGCCGGTGAGCGTGATCATCTGGCTGTAGGGAGTGCCGACCGTTCCGTTCGCCAGCGTCTGGAATGGAATTTGCGGGTTCGGATTTACGGTAATTCTCAGCGACGCGCTCTTCGTCTGATCAGCCACGGAGGTCGCAGTCACCGTCGCCTGCTGTGCGCTGGTGAAGCTTGCTGTTGGCGAAGCGTAGGTAACCGATAAGCCGGTCGAACTGCTAAGGGAGCCTGGGCCCGTCAAATTCCAGGAAACACCTTCGCCGGATGAGTCATTCGCTACCGTCGCCGTGATAGCCAGACTTTGGCTCTGATCAATCATTCGCGCAGAGGAAGGCGACAAAGTTACCGAGATCGGCGAATTGGAACTCGAGCAAGCGACCATTGCGATCAACATTGCTACAAGCCCAAGAGCAAAGTAGTGTTTGACCTTCGACACGGCCCCTCCCGGCGGTCAGAGGGAGTATGGCACAATTTTCTCGCTGGAGGCATTTCCGATCGGATGGCGCAACAAAGATTGTCCCACCACTTTGTGCGTTTGAACGGTATGTACTGGTTAAGTAGATAATCGAAGGCTACCGAGGCCAGGCCTATACCGACCCGAACTCTGAAACTTTCAGTGCCGGAATTTCCACCAAGGTGCGAGCGATCAAAGCGGGACCGCCCGCCGCGCACATTTGCGGGTAGAGAATTGCCCGAGAAAAACGCGAACTCGCTCATTTGGGGAGTTGAATTCACGCAGACTCGGCGGCAGCGCTGAGTCTTCTTCCCGGGCTCGCCCAAACGCACCTTTCAGATCCTCGTCCGAAACTTCGCATCTGACCGCACGCAACTGACGCAGTTTCAGTAGGAGGGCATCATCTGAAAGCCATGCTTGCTCCACCAACCCACCTAGCCTAGACGGAGCGATCATTTAACCTTTAGCATTTTGATCCCGCGGCAAGTCTCGTCACTGTCTAAGGTTGAGGGCAGAGGCCCACACGCATCAATGAGTCTCTATGCGGAACTCATTCCGCGGTGGGCCGCGCCTGGTGTTAGAAAATGATCTTGCCTCCGAACTGCAGGCGGCGCTGTGCAATGCCGTCAGTGATTATGCTGCCGGCAAAGGTGTCGCCACCGTCAGGATTGAACAAGCGGCTCGCAAACTCCGAGACGCCATTTGTGCTGGCAGCGGCAGTATTTGCGTTGACGTTGGGTATCCCCAGCCACATATGGTTAAACAGATTGAAGGCCTGCGCCTGGAACTGAAATGTGACATGCTCGGTGATCCGAAAGTTCTTGAACACCGCCATGTTGATCGTGCTGATCGGCTGCCCACGCTCTGTGTTCCGACCCAAAGGCGAGAAAGGTGTGCCAAAGATCTGTTCACCTTCAAGATTGTTGATGATAAAGTGGGCTTGGCTCGGAGTAGACGGGGTCATGCCATTGTTCAGGCTGACAAAGGTTCCCGCCGGATAGAACTGTGAGCTACCCGAGATAGGACACTTATCCGGGTTGCAATAGAGTCCGACTTGACCTAACGGCGCACTCGCGTTGCCCAGGAACGGACGGCATGTGTCAAACCCGCCACTAGTAAAGTCGGTTGGATCACACAGTCCTTGCCCATTATTCTGCAATACCGTCCACGGCTGGCCACTGGTGTAGCGATAGGTACCGTTGATCTGCCACCCTCCCATCAGATGACCCAAAAAACCAGCCTGGCTGCGCCGGAATGGCAGGTCATATACCCATAGCAGGTTAAACAGATTCGGGTAGTCATAGCTGCTGTTGGCGCGCTCGGCCCGGCTGATATCGAAGGGGTTCTGGGCAAGATCAAAAATCGTTCCCAAGCCCGAGGTTGCGGAGAAAGCTTCTGAGGCGTTATCAATCGTCTTACTCCAGGTGTAAGACATCTCACCCGTGAAACCATGCCAGTTCTGCAGTCGAAACTGGGTCTGCAAACCGTTATAGAAGGAGTAACCGGTATTGGTGTACTGGATTACCTTGCTGAAGTTGCAGTTAGCATAGCCCACTGGATTTCCGAACTGGTCCACCGCCGCAGGCGTGTTCGGGCCTGTAAATCCACCGCCCGGCAACGAAGTGTTCGTACATGGGGTCATCCCTGCTGGAACAAAACTGCCGAAGCCGGCGTTTTGCAGCGCGAGAATATCGGGATTCCCGTTAATTTCCTGAAAATTGCCGAGAGTGTGGTTCCCCACATAGCGCACTTCCGCCGCCATCTTGCCCCCGATTTGACGCTCGACACCTAGATTCCACTGCTGAGAATAGGGATTCCGGAAGTTGTTGCCAAACTGTACCTCCGTGGCAACACCCGGGTTCCCTTTCGGCGCGAGGGGGAACAACGCAGCTGTTACATTACTGCCAGTGACCGGACTGACGTTGGGTAAGCCCGCCGCTATTGTCGCGAAATTGGTGAAAGGTGCGCTCTGTTGCACGTTGGTGGCGAGGTTGTAGTAGATGAAGTCATACGCGATACGGAAGCCTCCTCGCACCACAGTCTTATTCGTGCCCAACAGACTCGGCAGGATGTGCGGCGTCCAGGCAAAGCCTACCACCGGGCCGAAGTTGTGGTACTGATTGGGAAGATTCGGCACGGTTGTCAGGCTGAGCGGCAAGTTTTGATCCCAAAGGTGATTGGGGCCCGTCTGGGTAGCCAAACTTTCGTTATGCAATACATTGGCGGCCTGCTGGTACCAGTCCCACCTCACTCCAAGGTTGAGAGTAAGATTATCCTTCGCCCTCCAGTCATCCTGAAAATAGAGACCTATATCGTTTTCCTTGAACCGCAAAACCGATTGGCCATATGCCACCGTGGTCGACGACGGTACCTCTACATTGGCGAGGAAGTTACTGTAGTCCGCAAATTCGAATTCTCCATTTTGCGGGAACAGCCCATAGCTCGGTGAACGCTGCTTGTCGTACTCCCCGCCCCATTTCATCACGTGTCTGCCGTGAACCATCGAGGCATTATCCTGAACCTGGTACACGTTGATCAGGCGCCCCTGCGGGAACTGAAAATTCTGACCGAGCGGAACGTCTGAAGCGCTTTGAAAAGTAATCTGCGGGGGACACACCCCAGCGTTACTCACGAGGCAGTTGGAGAATGCTCCACCCTCAAATGCGACGTTGGACCGCGAATAGCTGAATCGCAACTGGTTCAGGAATGACGGGTTGAAGGTATGCGTAAGGTCCAGTCCGATTTGCTGCGTTTTGCCCGGCACGTTCACAATTTGCCCGGCCGCACCCGCCGCTGGGCCGAAGAAATTTTCGTTGAACGTCTCCGAGAACTGATACAGGTAACGGGTAAAAAAGCGATCTTTGCTGGTCAATTGGAAATCGACCCGGCCCGTGGCCTCCCTGTCATTAAAGGGCTGAGTTATGAAATTGGAAAGCGAGCCCATTTCGATGGACGCGCAGCCATTCACACCCGCGGTCGTGCATGGCCCAACGGCGTCACCCTTATCGGTCACAAGCACATTCTGTATGTTAGTGAAGACTGGAGTCCCTGCCTTGAGCGTCGCTGGGCCAAACTGCGAAAAAGCCGCAACAGCTGGATTGTTCGGAAACGCTGCCTGCAATTGCGAAATCCCGGTCGCATCCGGAGTAAGCGCCGGAGCGGTGGACAGCGGTATGCCGCCAGTTCGCTGATGCTCCCAATTGGTTGATCCAAAAAACCAAACTTTGTCCCGTTTTACAGGTCCGCCAATCGTGCCGCCCCACTGATTTTGCACGAACTTGGGTATAACGGGCGTGATGCAACCGCTGGCGCTGCTTTGCCCCGGCGTGCAGAAGCCCAAGAGGGGATTCTTGTCCTGGTTCGGAAAAGAGTCAAACGTGGCACCCTGCCAAAATTCGTACCCCGTACCGTGGAAGCTGTTGGTTCCTTCCTTAGTAACGTAATTAACCACGCCGCCCATGTTGCGCCCGTACTCGGCGTCAAAGTTGGTTACAACCTGCAGCTCGGCAATTGCGTCCTGATTTCCGAAGAAGAAAGACGGACCGCCAATGACGGTGTCGTTATTGGCCTCGCCGTCGAGCTGATAGTTGTTCGACCGCGCGCGTTGGCCGTTGATAGACAACTCGGCGCCGTTATTGTTCGAGTATCCTCCACTACCCGCCGTAGCTACACCGGGAGTGAAAAGTACGAACGAGTCATAAGTGTTGCCTAGAGGGACATTAGCGACCACCTTCGATTCAAAAGTTTGCGAGATTTGATCGCTGGTGCTTTCGACTAGCGGAGCCGTACCCTCTACAGTTACCGTTTCGGCGGTACCTCCAAGCTTCAGGGTTAACGGACCAAGGCCGCTGTCCTTGCCGACCTCGACATTGACGCCCTGCACGGAATAGGTGGAAAAACCCTTCGCGTCTACCGCGACATTGTAGGTACCTGGCGGCAAGGACGGTAGCTGAATAACTCCGGCGTTCGAGCTCGTTGTACTAAACACTCGATTAGTTTCGAGTTGTGTGGCGCGAACGTTCGCACCCGCGACCGCTGCGCCCTGCGGATCGAGGACTGTTCCAGAGATAGATCCGGTTACGATGCCTTGGCTCCAAACCAGGCTCGTTGCAAAAACGATCACCGTTAGCGCAGAGATCCGAGGAACCACCTTGCGAAAACCGTATTCCATTGCGCCCTCCAGAGGATTTTCCAGGAATTCAATAGACCAGACCCCAAGCAACAGTTCCTTCCCCAGATAATTACGAGTCACCGAGCTGCTGCGATTCCAGGGCAAATGAATGCCCTGAACGGAGGATTGCCCTCGTCGACGGCGTAAGGCAAATGCCGAGAAAGTTAAGGGCTCCGAAGACACTAGCTCAAAAATCCGTGTCTACCGATTAACCGCGTCCTCCTCAACACGGACTAACTGCTTTGCAAACCAACCATCTGACACCCAATGCAACCGACGCTCCAAAATCATTGCAGGTGATAAATGCTTTTTTTCCTGCGTGCTGTAAAACCAACAGAAGATGAACTCTTTGAAATTTGAGAGACCGCAACGATGTGCAATATGAATTTGCGTACGCGCATGTCATCCTTGGAAATAGTGATTGGACGGCGAAAGTACAAATGCGTTAGCAATCCTTATCGCGAACGTTCGAACGCCCCTGTTGCACTCGTGCAAGGGATCAACTTAAAACGCAAACTCTTGGCCGACTATCGATCCATAATCTCTCTCACGTGTCGGCGATGAATTACCCCAGCGACGCGTAAACTCTAGCGAACTTGCTCTCTTGCATTCACACTGCCGCAGAGGGTTTGAGCTCAAAACGTCTATTGGATATGTGACGAACCAACCAATTCTGGATATGCGCTTCCCGCTTTGTGCCGCAGAAAACTCTCATGCTCACCAGCGTTGAGAGCAACCTCTGAGTGTTCGGTGCCGGAAAATCTTCCAAGAATGGAATCTGCTAATGCCTAAATTATGGAACTGCGGATTGCAGCCCTTCGCAGTGTCGACACCGCTGGGGATCAGGAACATTGTGGACTGGCTACGGCATCTGCGTCCGCCGGGCAACCAGAGGAGGGGTTGAGCGCATCGCTGTTTACGCGCAGTATGCATACCAACCGGTTCGTATTTACTGCTGTTTGTTTTTTGCAAAATGGCATTCGCAGTCTTGGCTAAGAGTAATGAGGTACCAACAGAGAAGAGGGTTCGAGATTGTGCCGGGCAGACTCCGACGCACCGGCGTTCAGGAGAGGGTACGTAAATTCTTCCGCAGACGATCGGGCTCGCCGGGACCGAGACGAGCCTCAATCGCGGCATGGGTACTCGTCCACACCGGGACGGCGCGGGCCAGCAACTTTCTTCCTTGCGCGCTCAACTCCAGCCGGCGCGCACGGTGGTCATCATGGTCTTTCATTACCTTGATCAAGCCACGCCGTTGTAGCGGCTTAAGGGCTGCAGTCAACGTTGTCCGATCCATTGCCAGAAATGAGGCTACGGATCCAATCGCGGGCGCCTCCGGTCGGTTCAAAGACATCATTAACGAGAATTGCCCATTGGTCAGGCCGAGGGGGCGCAGTGCGTTGTCGAAGCGTCGCGCTAGCGCTCGCGCGGCGCGCTGCACATGGAGGCAGAGGCAACAATCGCGGACCAGGATCGTTGTTTCATAAGATGTGCCTCGAACTCTTGCCATATATTCATTAATGATAAACGTTTTAGTATACTTTCATGTTATAGTTGATATCAACGTATTGTTGATGCGTGCGGGACGAGGGCAATAAAACCCGAAAGAGCTGGCCTATGCGGTGGCAAAATGCAAAAGCCGTAGCCACATGGGGAAATAGATGAACGCAAACCGATTTGCCCTGTTTGCCGTGCTGGTATTCGTTTTCAGTATGGTTATTGGAGCACGAGAAATGCTCTCGCAAGAAGCTATGACCAAGTTTCCCCACATGGCGCCCATCGAAGCGTACCTGATAAAGGATCGGACAGCCGAGATTAGCCTGGCACGAAGCGCGGCTCCAGAATCCGTTTCTCGAGATGCGACAGTTCTGGTCCTGGGAAGCCATGGCTATGAGACGGCCGTGAAGGGCACGAATGATTTCGTATGCGTTGTCAACCGCTCATGGATGCTTCCATTCGACAATCCGGAGTTCTGGAATCCCACGGTGAGATTGCCGTTTTGTCTCAATCCTCCGGCGGTGCGTTCCGTGCTGCCGCTCACTATCAAGGAAGCGGAGTGGGCCTTATCCGGACTCACAAAGTCGCAACTCTTCAACCGCACCAAAGCCGCATTTGACGACAACGAACTCCCACTCCCGGAGCCCGGTTCCATGTGTTTCATGATGTCAAAGCAGCAAAATTTCGGGCCGAAATTTGGCAATGCGGATTCTCATCTGATGTTTTGGTTTCCGCAGAAAGACCATGTCAACTGGGGCGCGGCGTTCCCCGGTGTCCCCGTGGACGTGCATGAATACTCGCCGCAGCCCATCACCGAGTTCGCGATCTCAGTGTCTAAATGGTCGGATGGCACACCAGCGCCAGCGGATTGAGAGCGCGCGCGGAGTTCGATGACTTACGATGTCCGCAACCATGGAGAAAGCGATGAACACAACTCGATTCGCAGTGATTGCCGTCCTGGTTGTCACCGTTGGCATGGCTTTTCAAGCGCGACAAATACAGGCGAAAGACGCGAAAAGCCAATATTCGCGAATGGCGCCGGTGGAAGAATATCTCATGGCGGACCGGGATGCCGAGATTGCTCTAGCGCGAAGTGCTGCTCCGGAGTCCATCTCGCACGAGGCTACGGTCTTGGTTTTAGGACGGCACGGCTACGAGACAGCCGTCGCGGGCAAGAACGGATTTGTATGTCTAGTGGAGCGTGGATGGATGTCCCCCGCCGACGCACCGGAGTTTTGGAATCCCAAACTTCGGGGCCCGATCTGCTTCAATCCTCCGGCCGCGCGATCTGTCTTGCCGACTACGTACAAGAGAACCGAGATGGCCTTGGCTGGAAAAACCAAGGCCGAGATCATCGCCGCCAACAAGGCCGCATTCCAAAGCGGTGAACTGCCAGAGCTTGAAGCGGGTGGGATGAGTTACATGATGTCAAAGGAAGCCTACCTGACCGATCATGACGATCACAATTTGGCGCACCTGATGTTTTATACGCCGCTTCTGGACGGCGCCGTTTGGGGCGCCGATCTGCCGAAATCACCCGTGATGTTGAATCCACAGTTCAAAGGCGTGCAACCGATCGACGTCTTTGTTGTTCCCGTGGGCAGATGGTCAGACGGAACACCTGCCCCGGTTATGTAGGGACGTTTCATTGAGAAAGCGCATTTCGAGTCTCAGATCTGCTATCGGCAAGTTGAAAACCGAGCAAAGTATTGCAGTGGGGGTCAATCATGAGTGCTCGCGGGAGTCAGGATCAGAAGGTCAATGCACCCGGAACGTTTGTTCAACCAGCGGTACAAGGTGACACGGTGGTCCCGGAAGGCGCGCACCAGGGAAACATCATTGCCACCATTGCAATGCCACCTGATTACATTCTCGACGGTGCCCAAGAAAAAGAACGGGTTCACGCAGCGAGTAACGGTCTAAACGAAGTTGCGAGAATTGCGATCAAAGCAAAAGGCAGGGTTCTTTTTGTGGACCCAATCGATGTATTTGTGGCCAAGGCTCAGGGGAACTATGTCGCTCTGGTGCACAAATCCGGATCCTATTTTGTGCGGGAAACAATGGCCACCGCTGAACAGAAACTGATACCGCTCGGATTCGTGAGAATCCACCGATCCATTCTAGTGAACACAACTCTAGTCAGAGACCTGCGACGGGATAACACGGGAACGTATGTGCTGCGTACAACTGATGGCAGCGAGCATCCAGTGGGCCGCGCCTACAAAAGTAATCTGAAGGGAATCGCGAGATCATGGCTGGGCGTCGAGCTTATGTGAAGACCGTCCGTATGGCTGAGCGACGTTCCAGAACTGACAGATAGGGACAAGCCTGACAGTCTGCGGAAAATAGATTCGGCGCCTGTCTTGGTGTTTTTGCTGTCTCCACAACTAAATCCAAGCTTTGCATAACACATGTGGACCCGCCGGATCCCGTTCTGCGGTGCCATTGTCTGACATACTTTCCGCGCCCACGATCTGCATCGACGGTAAAATGCTCGTCCGACGTCAGGCCTTGAAGGATAACTATCTGTGGTGCCCAGCAGTGCCGAATAATGCCCAGTCCCATCGGCCTGCACGTTCTGCGTTTCCATCCACGGCGGCGCGCCTCCGGTTTCATCCTCACCAGAGCAATGGTCAACGCCGACTATCCCGGTCAGATGCCACTCGTGAGAAGCGGATCAGACGCGGAACCTTCGTTGTAGCCCCATTCGTCTGGGCAGGGGCTCAGAGCAGACAAGAACAGGAAAAGCAGGCCGAGCCCCGCCTGCTTGTAGACGCTTCGTTGCCAGAAAACGAGATTCGCAGTTGCAGTTGCTCCTTTGAGACGCCCGCTCCAGATAATGTTGGGGGCTTCAAGTGAAAGATAGGGATCACGTAGGCGTCCCAGGGCTTGTACTTCTTTGGAGAAAAGATCCCAAGTGGACCGAAGTCCCCGTCTTTAATCAGGAAATCGGAAATGTCAAACGAGAGACGACTCGTAAGGGCGAGAATTTCTCTGTAGGTACAAAAAGGACGGTGAGGCTAGAATCGTGGAATCCTTTTGAATGTCCAGGCAATCACAGTACATGTGGGGGTTGCCTGGCCCAAACCTATTGACTGACACAAATTTGAAGAGCCGGATAGGCAACACCGGTGGAACTCACTGCTGCTAGGTGAGGATCCGCATGAGTTTGCGGCGAAACTGGCTTACAAGCTTTTGGGAGGAGAGGCCGCTTTCGGTTCGTCTGAAGTTGGCTGGTTCGCGGCGGAACGAGATGTGCAATCGTCGTTGGCGTCAGGTTCGGTTGCCCAAGCGCGAATGAGCCTGAGCACATGGCAGAAAGGCTTTATAGGTAATGCGCCGATGGAGTCGGCGGTCGGGTCTGCGCAATTGCATCCCTTGTTAGTAAACGAAACTCAAGCTCCAAACAGCGGTGTACGAGGATTCCTAAATGAGCACAAAAAGTGTGGCGCGACCAGACTCGACAAAGGTCCTTCCCATAGCGACCAAGCCAACCAACATGACCAAACTTCTCCAACGGTACGGAACTGGAGCGATTCCAATTGCCGGAAAGGAAGATGCGCTGTACGACCGGCATCTGGTTTTTGATCGGGCCATTGACCCGAAGGTCGCCAGCGCCCGGGAGCGCTTCGAGGCGTTCTCTTATTCCGTACGTGACATTCTGGCGCAGCGCTGGGTCAAAACGAAAACGACATACGAGCAGCAAAATGCCAAGCGCATTTACTACCTATCCATGGAATTTCTGCTAGGACGGTCGCTGAGCAACAACGTCAGCAACCTTTTGCTTGATCCCATGGTGCAGGAAGTCATCAAAGTGAAAGGCATTGATTGGCCTGAGCTGATTGAGCAGGAGCCGGACGCCGGACTGGGGAACGGCGGTCTGGGCCGTCTCGCGGCGTGCTTCCTTGATTCGATGGCCACGATGGAATTGCCTGGCACGGGCTACGGTCTGCGCTACGAGTACGGCATGTTTCGACAGTCGTTTGTAAACGGCTGGCAGCAAGAGAATCCGGATAACTGGCTGCGCGACGGGGATCCATGGGAGATTTGCCGCGAGCACGAGAAGGTTGATATCAAGTTGAACGTCACGTTCAAGTTGCGGGACGGCCGCGTCCAGGTGATACGGGATCGTCCCTCGACTCTGTTCGGCATTCCTTATGACCGTCCGGTGGTGGGCTATGGAGGGAACACGATCAACACCCTCCGCCTATGGGCGGCGGCGGCGGCAGACTACTTCGACTTTCAGGAATTTGGCACGGGCGACTTCGTGGGCGCGCTGGGCGGGACACTCGAGGCCGAATCGCTGACCCGTGTGCTGTACCCAGATGACTCCACAACGGCCGGGCAAAATCTGCGTTTCGTGCAGGAATACTTTCTGGTCGCTTGCTCTCTGGCAGATCTAATACGCCGGTTTCTCCGGCACAACAGCGATTGGCAATTGCTGCCCGAGAAGGCCGCCATACAGCTCAACGACACACATCCTTCACTGGCAGTCGCAGAACTGATGCGCATTCTGCTGGACGATGCCCATCTGGGCTGGGATGAGGCTTGGAATTTGACCACGAGGACTTTGGCCTACACCAACCACACGCTGTTGCCCGAGGCACTCGAGAAGTGGCCGGTGGCATGGTTCGAGGTGCTTCTTCCCCGGCAGCTGGAGATCATCTATGAAGTCAACCGCCGGCTGCTGGACCAGGTTCGGGTGCGCTTTCCCAACGATGAGGGCCGTGTCCAGCGTATCAGCCTCGTGGAAGAAGGCAATCCACGCAAGATTCGCATGGCCAACCTCGCCATTGTCGGTTCGCATAGCACTAACGGCGTTGCCGCAGTTCATTCCAAATTGTTGCGTACAACGACGGTGAAAGATCTGGCGGACATGTTTCCCGAGCGCTTCAATAACAAGACGAATGGAGTGACGCCGCGCCGGTGGCTGCTCGAGTCCAATCCCAGCCTGACGGATGTGATTACCTCGGCGATCGGCGAGAAGTGGATCACCGATCTGAGCCAGTTCCGAGAGCTTAAGCCGTTGGCGGGGGATTCCGCGTTTCGGCAGTCGTTCCTGGCCTCAAAGCGCGAGGCCAAGGTGAGGTTCGCTGATTGGCTCAAGGCAACATCTGGGCAAATCGTTGATCCCGACACGATCTTCGACAGTCAAATCAAGCGCATTCACGAATATAAGCGG
>JASHPL010000465.1 GCA_030038125.1 Candidatus Sulfotelmatobacter sp. | reverse complement strand
GTGAGTTTCGATGCCCGAGTGCAGACCGGGGGTTGTGAAAACGCGCGATGGAAACCGACACCGTTAGCGGTGATGCGCAATGACCGCGATATCAGTGACTTTTGACGTGGAGTCTACATCGTCGCATCCGATTGCATACAGTGTCGCTGGTAGCGGGAGGACCGGAGATCTTGGGAAATGGCGAATGGCACGCTTCTCGAGCGCGGCGTTGGAGAACTGGTTCAGTCCGTCGCAAGCGAGCCGCTGCACTGAAGCGCCGGCAGTTCTGGCGGCTTGGCGGAACGAGTTCAGTGGAACGGACTGGACGTGCCTCTATCGTCCCACGATGTGTTCCAGCGTGGAAAAGAACGCGGGGTACGAGATGGCGGCAGACTCGGCGCCGCGGATCAGGGTTTCGCCTTGCGCTCGCAGGGCTGCGACCGCAAAAGCCATCGCGATGCGATGGTCGGAGAAGGAATCGAGCTCGGCCCCATGCAGAGTCTGAGCGCCAGGAATCTTCAAGCCATCTTCCCGCTCCTCGACCTGCGCTCCCATGCGCCGCAAATTCTCGGCCACAGCGGCGATGCGGTCCGATTCCTTGACCCGCAACTCTTTAGCGTCGCGGATTTCGATTCCCTTCGCACTGTAAGGCGCAACAGCCGCGAGCACGGGAAGTTCATCAATCACCGCCGCCGAATCGCTGCCTGAGATCGTAATGCCCTGCAGTGTCCCGCCTTCGACTTCCAGCGATCCGACCAGTTCACCGTGAATTTCGGCCAGTTGCGTAACTGAAATTCGCAGTCCCATTTGCATGAGAATATCGAGCAATCGCGCGCGGCTCGGATTCATCAGCAGATTGGGAACAGTGAGTCGTGATGCGGGAAACAAAGCGGCGGCGCACAGAAAAAAAGCCGCGCTCGAAAGATCGCCGGGAATGCGGGCGTCGATTCCGCGCAGGCGCTGACCTCGGCGTATGCGGACTTCCCTTCCCCCACCAATCGCTTTTGATTCCAACTGCACACCGAATGCGCGCAACGCGACTTCTGTGTGATCGCGAGTGGGCAGCGGCTCTTCAACACGGGTCTCGCCTTCGGCATACAGGCCAGCGAACAACAAACAAGATTTCACCTGCGCGCTGGCCACGGGCATCTGGTAATCGATCGCTTTCAGGGCGGAGCCGGTGATGCATAGAGGGGGCTTGCCTTCCTGCGATGCGATTCGCGCACCCATCATGGTAAGCGGAGTGATGACGCGCTGCATGGGCCGGCGGGAAAGGGATTCGTCGCCAATCATCTCGCTGGAGAATTTCTGTCCGGCGACTATGCCGCTGAGCATGCGCATGGTCGAACCGGAATTGCCGCAGTCGAGCGGCTGGGAAGGCGGGGAAAGACAGAAACCTCGGCCTTGAATCTCGATGGCTCCGTCGCTGTTTTTCTGCCAAGTCACACCGAGCGCTCGCATGCAGGCGAGAGTGCTCGCGCAATCGGCGCCGGTGGAATAATTTTCGAGGCGCGAGTCTCCCTCGGCGATGCCCGCCAGCATGGCGTAGCGATGCGAAATCGATTTATCACCGGGCAATTGCACGGCGCCGCAAACATTGCGCGCCGGCCGCACGACAATTTGAGATTCGACTTTCACCTGAGAACAATATAGCGGAATGGAAGATGCGTCGTAGTCCCTCTGCGCTCGAAATAACAACGCAGGGATTATCCTGGGCGGATACGGCGTGCGGCCGTATCGAGAATTTTAGCGGTTCGCTATGCCAAGGCTTTGGCTTCGGCTGCGGCTTCTTTCAAAATTGCCGGTGAGACTTCTCGCAGAGTTACACCAAATTCGAACATGGGTGTTTCGACGCCGCGTCCCCAGCGCGCCACTTCCCAGTGCGCGCGGACAAATTTCACATCCGGATGCGCGGTCAGGTCCAACAGCAACGGGGATTCGCCACAATAAAACTTTTGTGGAAACGCGGCGATCGACTTCACGTCCCAGGTCGTTCCATCTGGCGAACCAAAGATGCTGAGATCGAGCGACTCCTGCTCGATGATTTTTGTGATCTGCAGGGTTACCAGAAAGACGCGATTCGAAGCGCCGCTCACATCGACCGCCGCACCATCGCCCTTAGCGGTTGCAACGGTTTTCGCCGGAACCAGAACGGATTCCATTGTCATGACGGAAGGATTTTAACAAATCCGGCTATACATCCGGCGTGAGGAAAATGAGCGCGGACTAAAGCATGTTTCGAAATGTTTTCAGATTGGAGGAAGCATCTCTCTGGCTAGGGCCCATCCATTCGGTTAGGTTTCCGGCCCTCCTGGATAGCCCTCAGTGCGTTTTTCGCAGGCTGCGAAAGCCGTCCTCTTCGCGAAAGTACCATTGAAATATGCTCTATAATTCGCGCGACGAGACAACAATCATTTCAGCATCCTAACTGGAGGCTCGGAATCGTGAAAAGAATGCGTGTGGCGTGGCTGGGAGTGGTCTTGTGCCTTTATCTTGCAATCTTCTCCATATCTTCATCTTTATCTTTGGCACAGGGGCAAAACGATTATCATCCGTCGCCGGAAAATCTGAAGGCACGCCAGGAATTTCAAGACGCGAAATTCGGCATGTTCATTCATTGGGGTGTGTATAGCGTTCTGGGAGACGGCGAATGGGTTTTTCATAATCGCAAGTTGACGCTGGATGAATACAATCGGCTGCCGAAATTCTTCGATCCGGAAAAATTCGATGCCCATACATGGGTAATGCTCGCCAAGTCCGCGGGGATGAAGTACATCACGATTACCTCGCGCCATCACGATGGATTTGCCATGTTCGATTCGAAGGTTTCGGACTGGAATATTGTGAAGCGGACACCGTACGGGAAGGATCCGCTGAAAATGCTGGCGGACGAGGCGCACCGGCAAGGAATCAAACTGTTTTTTTATTATTCGCAACTGGATTGGCACAATCCCGATTATTATCCACGCGGCGCGACGGACTGGGACAACGGCCGGCCGGATCATGGCGACTGGAATGCTTATCTTGACGACTATATGGATGGGCAGTTGCGCGAGTTGCTCACCAATTATGGGTCAATCGGGGGAATCTGGTTCGACGGCATGTGGGACAAACCGAATGCCGACTGGCATCTGGCGAAGACGTATGCGCTGATCCATCAATTGCAACCGGCGGCTCTCATTATTCCGAATCATCATCAGACGCCCAAACCGGGCGAAGATGTGCAGACCTTCGAGCGCGACCTGCCGGGGCAGAACACGGCGGGATTCAATACGCGTGTGGTGAGCCGGCTTCCGCTGGAGGAATGCAATACTTTGAATGAGTCCTGGGGATTCAACATCGGCGACAATCATTACAAGAGTCCCGAGGAACTGGAAAAGATGCTGGTGGAGGCCGCGGGAAACAATGCGAATTTGTTGCTCAATATCGGACCGATGCCGAATGGAGAAATTCAGGAAGAATTCGTGACGCGGCTGCATGCCGTAGGAGAGTGGTTGTCCCGCTACGGAGATTCGATCTACGGCACGCGCGGAGGACCAATTGCGCCTGCAGATTGGGGAGTCACGACCCAGAAGACTGACAAAATCTACGTTCACATTCTGAACTGGAATGCGAAATTGCTGGCGTTGCCAGCGATTTCTTCCCCTGTCCGCGGCGCGCGGCTTCTGACCGATGGTTCGACAGTTCCATTCAGCCAGAACAACGACGGCATTGTGTTGACGCTTCCGGAAGCAACGAGCGACGAGGTCGATCGAGTGATCGTGTTGAACCGATAGGAAATCCCGGGTTAGGAAACAATCGCTCCAAGCTAAGGGTTTGACGCTGCGATTCTGCTTGCCCATTTCTGGGGGTGTACAATTCGATTAAAGATAGCACTTGGTTGCGCGAACTTCGTACTGCAAGGCCGAGGCGCTCATGAACGTTCACTTCAGTTACCGTCTTCATAAAACTCCCGTTGTAGAAAAAGACATCCAGCACCAGATCGAAAAGCTTGAAAAACGATTGCAGGTATTCCGCCCGGAACTTGTACATTTGCGAGGCGTGGTCGAGGAAGTATCCCCGCGCGAGGGCATGAGTGTTTCGCTGAACCTGCGCCTCCCCTCTGGTCAAATGGCGGTACAGACCAAGGCGCCGACTGCGGAAACGGCGGTCAAGAGTGCATTCGAAGATCTGCTGTTGCAGGTCAAGAAGCACAAAGATCTTCTGCGTTCGTCGCACAAATGGCATCGCGGAAAGCGCGGGGGTAGCACACGTCCCGAGGTGCCGCAGGTCCCGTTCGAGAAAACTTTGGCGGCGGTGTATCCGCCGACCGTTTCGGCCGACGACGTTGGCTCGTATGTCAACGCCAATCTGTCGCGCCTGGAACGTTTTGTCGAGCGCGAGATCTATTTCCGCGAGGCGCTGGAGGTGGTTCCGCACGACACTCTCAGCAAAGAAGAAGTCATTGATGAAACCATCGCGGCCGCGTTGGGGGATGCAGAAAAACCCGAGCGTCTTGCGCTGGAACCATGGCTTTACCGGCTGGCGCTCAAAGCCCTCGACGAACTTTCCCGCAATGATGAAAGTCATGACAATGCAGTCGCTCTCGAGGAATCGGCGCGGCGGCCAAATGTCAGGGCCAGCGACGAGCCCGGGTTGCAGTTCCATCAACCGGATGAATCGATTACCGGTGAAACGGTGATTGCGGACGCGCGCGTTTCCACTCCCGAACAGATTATGGCCTCGGACGAACTGCTGCGCCTGATCGCCTCATCCCTGCGAGATTTGGGATCGGGACCGCGGGAGGCGTTCATTTTGAACGCGATCGAAGGTTTCACGATCGACGAAATTGCCGGGATCACCGGCGTTCCTAAAGAGCGGGTGCTGGCGTTTATCTCTGCGGCGCGCGAGCACCTGCGCACGGCGCCGACCCTGGCCAAAGAATTCCGGGGGCGGCTCGCTCCAACCGGCGCTGCGTAACATCGAATTTCAATTTTTCTGGGGGATCATCCATGACGATTGCTCGCGAACAAATCCGTGAATTGGCCGATTTTGAGGATGCCACGCCCTGTGCGGTCAGTTTTTACTTTCAACCCTCCACCCCACGCAATAAGGCCCACAAGGAAGACACGATTTTGATCAAGGACCTGGCTCGTGAAGCCTTGCGCGCGCTGGAGAGCCGCACCGGGGAGAAAGAGAAGCGGGAGTCAACCCGGTCCGATATCGAGCGCATCCTGCGCTTATCGGGCAATCTGCGCAGCAATGGCTCCCACGCCAAAGCGATTTTTGCGTGTGCCGCCCAGAACGTCTGGCGCGAGTACGATTTGCCGCCGACCTTACCGGGGACACAGCTTTTTGTGGACCGCCGTTTTCACCTCAAGCCGATTGCGCACCTGCTGGGAGCCTTTCCCAAGCTGGGAGTGGTGCTGATCGATCGGCAGCGGGCGCGCATCTTCGATCTCCGGCTTGGAGAATTGACGGAACGTGAGTGCCTGGTCCAGCCGCTTTCGCGCCGCGGCCGCAGCGACGGGTATGCCGGTTACGAAGGCGGACGCGCACAACGTCGGGTTGACGATGAAGCCCGTCAGCACTACAAAACTGTTGCCGCTTTGCTCAAGGAGTCTCTGGAAAAGGGGGTTTTCGAAAAATGGATTTTGGGCTGCCAGGATGTGCATCGTTCTCAGTTCGAACCGCAGTTGCCTCCCTACGTCGGGCAGGCGCTGCTTGGGCATTTCAATGCCGATCTGCAGCACATCACGCGCGATGAGATTCGCACTCGCGCGCAGCAGATTGTCGAGCAATGGCAAAGCGACCGCCGGCGTGGAATTGTGGATCTGGTTTTAAGCCAGGCACGCAGTCACGGCCGTGGAGTTACTGGCCTGCGTCGCGTGCTACGCGCACTGGAAATGGGCGAAGTACAGACGTTGCTGTTTGGAGAAGCTTTCCAGGCGCACGCGGTGCAGTGCACGAATTGCGGTCACATTGATGCCCATATCGTGAATTATTGCCCGGTTTGCGGCCGTCCCACTCAGGAAGTCGTCGATGTCGGCGAGGCAATCCTGCCCCGCGTGATTCGGGGCGACATCGAGACTTTCTACGTCAAGGACGATTCCGAGTTCGACAAAGTGGGCAATGTCGCTGCGCTACTTCGTTTTCGCGCGGAAGGCACTCAGCCGGTTTCGGCTTTCGAGATGTCGAGAGCCGTGGAATATCCAGGCCGCTTGCGCAGATTCGCGAGCTGAAGGAAGTCAGCGGTCCGCGGAATCTGAACGATACGTGTTCCGTGGACATCTCTCAACTCAGGAAGGGGATTCTTTCGAGTCCCCGCAAGAACTCACTCGTCCAACCAACTAAATTCTGGAGGTTGCTGTATGTACGTTGTTCTCGGAGCAAGCGGCCACACGGGACATGTTGTGGCCAAGACGCTTCTTACGCGCGGCCAGAAAGTGCGCGTGGTGGGAAGAAATGCGGAACATCTTCGACCTTTCACTACTCAAGGTGCGGAACTCGCGGTTGCGGATGCGACCGACGCGAATGCGCTCACCAAAGCATTGCAGGGCGCAGATTCCGCTTACGTTATGATTCCTCCCAACCTCTCCAGCAATGATCCCCTCGCCTATGAGAACCGGGTCGGCGAGGCCATCGCCGCGGCGGTCGCGAACGCTGGCATCAAGCACGTCGTTGTGCTCAGCAGCATCGGCGCCGACAAAAGCAGCGGAACGGGCCCCGTCGTCGGGCTGTACCATCTCGAACAAAAACTCAATTCCCTCGCAGACGCTAACGTGCTCTTTCTGCGGGCCGGATATTTCATGGAAAATACTCTCCCGCAGGTCGGGGTGATACGTACACTGGGCAGCGTTGCCGGACCGATCCGCCCCAATCTCAAGCTTTCCATGATTGCGACCCGCGATATCGGTGATGCCGCGGCCGAGGCTCTGCTTCGTCGCGAATTTCGCGGGAAGCAAATCAAGGAACTCCTGGGGCAGCGCGACCTGGATTACATCGAAGTTGCCTCCGTCATCGGCAAGGCGATCGGAAAACCTTCGCTGGGGTACGTCCAAGCGCCGGACGATCAGCTGCGCAAATCGATGGTACAAATGGGCATGTCGTCCAGTCTCGTCAGCCTGTTGCTTGAGATGTCGGCTGCGCTGAACTCCGGCCACATGAAGGCGCTTGAAGCGCGCTCGCAAACCAACACCACACCAACGTCGTTTGAAACTTTCGTAAACGAGGAATTCGTCCCCGCCTACCAGAAGCAGATAGCTGCTTAAGTGCAGTTTGCCCCACCTCGTCGCGGCGTTTGAAGGCGGGGTGGGGCTTTGAATTCTCCACCGTAGTGTCGCCATAGCGTCATCCGCGCAGCTTCTCTGAAAATATTCCTTGAGATCGATCACCGAGAAAACCTAGAATGGCGGCCTCCGAGACCGGCTGTATCAGTCGGAAAGGATTAAGGCCATGTCCAGGTCTGATCGACGTACGCACGTCATTGTTTCTCCATCCCTCTCCAGGTTTGCGCTCTTGACATTGTTGCTTCCGCTCTTTTGCCTCGCTGCTTTTTCGCAGACGACGGTCAGCCAGGGAAGCATTCAGGGAACCGTGACGGATCAAACGAACGCGGTGGTGCCGGGGGCAGACATCAGGATCACCAATGTGGCTACCGGTCAGGTGGTGAGCGTGCGGACAACTTCGTCCGGAACCTACAATTCGGGCGGGTTGCCGGTGGGCGACTACGAAGTCCGCGTGCAAGCCAAGGGCTTCAAGACCATAGAACTCAGGATTCCGGTGCAGATCGCGGTTACTTCGTCGGGCAACGTGAAGCTGCAGGTAGGGCAAGAAACCACGATGGTCGAAGTGCAAAGCTCGGCGATCGCGGTCAACACCGAGCAATCTACTGTCCAGGGCGTACTGAGCGGTCAACAAATCGACAACATGCCGATCAACGGTCGCAGTTTCCTGGATCTGGCACAGCTTGAACCCGGCGTGCAAATGCAGGATGGACAGAATTTCGACCCGACGAAGGTGGGTTACAACTCGCTGTCGATAAACGGCGATTACGGCCGCACACCGCGCATTGAAGTCGATGGCCTGGACGTCAGCGATGAGACGGTAGGCACGACGACCCAGAACATCGCGCTGAGTTCGATTCAGGAATTCAACATTGGCCGATCTTCCTTCGATATCTCCTCGGAAATTACCGGGTCCGGCACCGTGAATGTGGCCACGCGTTCGGGGACGAATGAGTATCATGGCCAGGCTTTTTATCAATTCCGAGATTATCGGGCAGGCTTTGCCGACCTGCCAGGCGCGGTTTCGCCGCAGTTTCAGCGGAATTATTTTGGCGGGCGCTTTGGCGGCGCAGTGATCAAGAACAAGCTTTTCTTTTTTATCGATTCGGAAAGGCTGAAGCAGGACAGCGCGGACGCAATCGTCATCGGACCGCCGTTCCAGGCGCTCACTCGCGGAATCGATTCACCATTTAAGAGTACGCAAGCCAGCGGCCGGCTCGACTGGCAGGCGACGAACAATATTCGCGTGTTCTATAAATTCGCGTACGACTGGAACCTGTCAACCTCTTCGGAAAACACATATTTCTCGTATTACTCGAACCGGGACTATGCGCCGTCGCACGCGGTGGGTATTGACATCAATGAAGGCAATTGGTCCCATAGCATTCGCCTGGGATACTTTAAATTTCATAACTTGATTTCCGGCGACACCAACTCGCAGCCAGCTTCAATCAATCCGTTCCCCTTCGCTGAAATCTACTTCAATGATACTAGCCTGGGCACCGGGCCCAACTCTATTGCCCCGCAGCAGACATTTCAGAGCAATAAACAGATCAAATACGACGCCAGCCGGGTCTGGGGCGCACACATCATCCGGTTTGGGGCGACGGTCAACGGCATCGCGACCGGCGGGTTCGCTTCGTTCAACGGATTGGCGCCATATCTGAACACTTATGTCAACTTTGCGGGAGTGACTGGAGCCGTCCAGACATCTCCGTACTACTCCTGTGGCCTGGCCAACTTCAGCGGTTGCGACACTAATATCGGGGACTACCCTATGACTGGAGCGTTTCTTGGGAACGGGGAAGGCTTCAGTACAGAACTGCCCGCCTTTGGATATCCCGCCGGTGGTTTGTTTGATACGCGATTTGAAACCTATGTCGGAGATTCGTGGAAAATTAAACCGAACCTTACGGTGAATTACGGACTGCGTTATATCCGTGACACGGGACGAACCGACAGCGATCTGGCGCCAATTCCGTGCTCCGCCACGACTTTGATCACTTGCACGGGCGATCTTCTGGACCAGTGGGGCCCCGGATTGGGCAATCGCGTTCGACAGCCTAATCTTAATTTTGCCCCGCAATTTGGCTTTGCGTGGGATCCGTGGCACAACGGAAAGACTTCGATTCGTGGCGGCGGCGGGCTTTATTACGAAAACAATATTTTCAACAATGTTTCTTACGACCGCAGCAACAAGCTGGCCACTGGATTATTCAACCAGATCCTTCCTCTCAACTGCGGGCCGAGTCCATCCTTCGGTACGGTTTCCTTTGCGCTGCCCGGCCCAGGAGGTACCCAGAATCTGGTAACTTCGGTTGATGGCTACGATCTGGGTTCGCAGGTTTGCTTCGCGCCGTTAGGGCCGAGTTCCATCAATGCGGAAGGCGCAGCCAAGGCTGTCACCGACTTGCAAAACGAGCTTATCGCCGCGACGACTGCAGTCGGTCCGGCCGGTCAGAACCCGAGCTTCGTAGGGAACACTCTGGAACTGGGGTACCCGTACTATCCCAACTTCCGCACCGCTCGCTCTTATCAGATGAATATCGGCGTGCAGCGGCAGATCGGCAAGGGTGTCTTGACCGTGGACTATCTGCGCAATGTGGAAGTGCATTTTCAGCTTGGGTTAGATGTGAACCATGCCGGCGACTCCCGCTACCTGGAAAAGAACGCTGCGATTAATGCGATCAACGTAACCGTCAGCCAGAACGTTCCGCTTGCGGGTTGTCCCATCGCTACCACGGCAGCGCAGGCCCAGACGGCTGTAGCTTGCTATATTCAGAACGACCCCACCGCCAGCATCAACGATTTCGCGATCAACGGTCTCGACTCCGGCGAAACCTTCTACTCCGGATATTCGGCGCCAGCCTTCGGACTTACCCCCGACACCGGCGCGGCCTTCGGAGGCATCAATCCTCAGTTGGGTAGTCTTTTCATGAACTTTCCAATAGGCCGGTCGGTCTATAGTGGATTGCAGAGCGAGTACCATACCCAAGTGACCAATCCCTTTCGCGGTGTAGGTAGACTCGACCTGCAAGTTAACTACACGCTCTCACGATTCGACAGTGATGCGGGGAACGACCAGCATTTCACTCCCAATGCTTGGGATTTCCGCGACCCGACGGCGGGCATGGGACCGACCGTGGAAGATCGCACGCATCAGTTCAAGTTCGGAGCCATCTTTGAGATGGCCCATCACGGTCCGCGCCTCAGCCTGATAGGCGGCTTTGCGTCGCCGCAACCTTCCAATTTGCAAGTGCCCGCCCAAGGCACCGTGGGGGAAATCTTCCGCTCGGATCTGACGGGCGACGGCACCACCAACGACTTCATTGATTCTGCTCCCGGCAAAGTCGGGAGTGAGGGAACGTTTATGCGTTCGATCTCACCCAGGAACCTGGCTGCAGCCATCCAGAATTTCAACAGGACCGTTGCAGGCACATTGACGCCAGCGGGTCAAACTCTGGTTCAGGCGGGTTTGTTCACGACGGGGCAGCTGCAGACTTTGGGCGCGATCGTTCCCACGATCCAGCTTCCGCCTGGCAACAATGCCGGAAACGGCTATTACAAGGATGTAGACACGGTTTTAAGCTGGCCCTTCAAGCTTGGGGAACGCCTGACAATTCTGCCCAGCGTTTCTTTCTTTAACGTCTTCAACTTCGTAAATTATGGAATCCTCGGTCCAGCCGCCATTCCGGACACAGGTTTGCAAGGTGGGCCCGGTTCCATCAATGGAACACCTGCCGGGGTAAACCCTGCGACAAACACTGTGCGCATCGGGCGCGGGTCAGGCGTGTTCGCCGTGGGCGCGCCGCGGGAAGCAGAATTTGGACTGCGTCTCGACTTCTAACTCCGCCGTGTGAAAAAATTCGTGCCGTCCCATTGCTCAAGGAGAGGCCTGTGACATTCTCGCGCCGTGACTTTGTCAAAACTTCGGTTCTCGGTGCAGTCGCTGGAGTAGGCGGAAGCGCCCTGCCCACAAAAGCTGATGCCGACGACGGTCCGCAAAATCAGCCGTCTCGAAGTGGAGCTCCCAAGCCGACGATTATCTGCGCGCACAATGGCTATGCCTATGTAGAAGCCGCGTATGCCTTTTTGAAGAGCGGCGGCGACACCCTGGACACGGGAATCCGCGTGGTCAAAGGGCCGGAAGACGATCCCAATGACGACTCGGTCGGTCTCGGAGGTCTGCCCAACGAAGAAGGAGTGGTCGAACTCGATGCCTGCTGCATGCACGGTCCCACGCGACGCGCGGGTGCGGTGGGCGGTGTGCGCGATATCAAAAATGTTTCCATGGTGTCAAAAGCTGTTTTCGAGCACACCGGACACGTGATGCTGGTCGGGGAAGGGGCGGAGAGATTCGCTGTCGCTGTGGGCTTTCCCCGCGAAAATCTTCTGACGGATCGCTCGCGCAAGATCTGGCTGCTGTGGAAAGAATTCAATTCCGATCGCGATTGGTGGGGACCAGGAATCGCCGATCCGCACTGGCATCCACCGGCAGAGCAGTCGAAGCCGCAGGCAGAGTTATGGCGCGATCGCATCGAGCACTTGCGGCAGCGTGCAGCCGATCTGGGCATTGAACCGGATTTTCAAATGGCGGCGGTGCAGCGCGTTTTGTTTCCGCCGACCGGGACGATCCACTGCTCGGTGCTCAACGAGAAAGGGGAGATGTCGGGCATTACCACGACCAGCGGGCTGGCTTTCAAATTGCCGGGGCGAGTAGGGGATTCGCCGATCATCGCCGCAGGCTGCTATACCGACCAGGACGTGGGCTCGGCGGGCGCGACTGGGAGTGGAGAAGAGAATATCAAGGTCGCGGGCGCGCATACCATCGTCGAGAACATGCGGCATGGCATGGCTCCCCAGGAAGCGGGCATGGATGCACTCAAGCGCATCGCGCGCAACTATAACGGCGACATGACGAAGCTTCGCTACGTGGACATGACGTATTACGTTCTGCGCAAAGACGGCGCCTATGCTGGCGTGAGTCTGTGGGAAGGATATAGCGAGGGCCATCCACACACATTCGTAGTGCACGATGGAACGCTACGCTCGGAAGTCGCTACTCCGCTGCTGAAAGGATATTCGCAGGAATGGCCACCATTTCCGCCGATCCCGGAAGATTTGAAGAAGAATTCGGAGTACTTGAAGTAGCCCTGTGTTCAGGTATGACTCGGCGCACTTGAGTTCCGCCATGTAGCGAAATACTCGGCACAAAATCAGGTAATCGATGGCAGGTGTTGGCGTCCGCCAAATTAGGGTTCCTACAAGAACCTCACCTTCACATCCGGCCCCTTCTCCAGATGAATGCTTTCGACGAATCGTACTTTGCCTGTGCGCAGCGCCATGATCACCGACGAGGTTCGCGTGCCCTCACCGAAGAAACGCACCCCCTTGAGCAGGGCGCCGTCGGTGACGCCGGTCGCGGCGAAAATCATCTGCTGGCCGGGAGCGAGATCCTGCGCTTCATAGATGCGATTCTTATCTTTGATTCCCATACGAGCCAGGCGTTCTTCCTGATCCGGTTTCACAACCAGGCGGCCGAGCATGTATCCGTTCAGGCATCGGATCGCTCCTGCAGTGATCACGCCTTCGGGTGCTCCACCTGAGCCCATGACGGCATGAACGCCGGTGCCGATGACTGCGGCGGCGATTCCAGCGGAGAGATCGCCGTCGCCAATCAGCCGAATCCGCGCGCCAGCGGCACGAATATCGGCAATCAGCTTTTCGTGCCGCGGACGATCGAGCACGATCACTACCAGGTCCTCGACATCGCGCTCCAGGCGCTTGGCAATGTTTTTCAGATTGTCGGCGACCGGGGCGTCGAGCTCGACGGCGTTTTTGCACGAAGGACCGACGACGATTTTTTCCATATAACAATCGGGCGCATTCAGCAGGCCTCCGCGCTCAGAAGCCGCCAGGACGGTGATCGCGCCGGGAGCTCCGGTGGCGCAGAGATTCGTTCCCTCGAGCGGATCGACGGCGATATCGACTTCGGGGACTTCCGTGCCGTCGGGGAATTCGGCGCCCACGCGCTCGCCGATATAAAGCATGGGCGCTTCGTCGCGTTCGCCCTCCCCGATCACGATGGTCCCCCGCATAGGGATAGAATCCATCGTTTTTCGCATCGCCTCGGTCGCCACTTCATCGCTGAGCTTGCGTTCGCCTTGCCCCATGGTGCGTGCCGAAGCAATGGCGGCGACCTCCACTACACGAAGAAAGCGCGACGCCAGATCGCTTTCAATGTTTTCCCCGAACGTTCGAGCCTTGCCCTCCGGACGAGTCTGTGTACTCACGAGCACCTCCCGAATAATGCCAAGTGTTGCGCGCCGGGGTGAGACTATACCGCAACGGCAACGAGAATGAAAATACGGTATTGACCGAATCGATTTTCTCGATCCGGTTCTCCGTTGCCGATGCATCCGGTGTCCGTGGTATTCTCCTAGCCCTGAAACCGGACCATCCCATGGCTGACGCGCGCCCGCTCACGTTCCTGTGCATCACCACGTACGAGAAAGGGCAGGACTTCATGCGCGAATGCAAGCGGCAAGGCTGCGTCGTGATCCTGTTGACGGCGGAAAAGCTGAAGAATGCGGACTGGCCGCGGGAAAGCCTGGAAGACACGTTTTATCTTCCCGAGGAAATCGCGCTGCCGGATATCGTAAAAGCCGTCACCCATCTGGCGCGTTCGCATAAGCTCGATCGCATCGTCGCGCTCGACGAGTTCGACATGGAAACTGCGGCGACGCTTCGCGAGCATCTGCGCATCCCTGGAATGGGGCTAACCACGATGCGCTATTTCCGCGACAAGCTCGCCATGCGGATGCGTGCGCTGGAACGCAACCTTCGCGTGCCCGACTTCGTTCCAGTCGTGAACCACGGCGATATTCGCTACTATCTCGAGCACGTTCCCGGGCCATGGGTCCTGAAACCGCGGCAGGAAGCGTCGGCCATCGGCATCAAGAAGATTCATGGGGCAGAGGAATTGTGGCCGATACTCGATCAGCTTGGCGACAAGCAATCGTCCTTCCTGCTGGAACGATTTGTGCCTGGCGAGGTTTATCACGTCGACTCCATCGTCTCCGAAAATGAGGTGGTCTTTGCCAATGTCAGCAAGTACGGCAAGCCGCCGATGAACGTGGCTCAGGGTGGGGGAATTTTCACAACTTTCACTGTCCCTCGAGGAAGCGCGGCAGACGCGAATTTGCGCGAGATCAACGGCAATATCATTGGCGCGCTAGGACTGGTGCGTGGAGTGGCGCATGCGGAATTCATCGAAGCACAGGCTGACGGCAATTTCTATTTTCTGGAGTGCGCCGCACGAGTTGGCGGCGCCTATATCAACGAAATGGTCGAGGCCGCGACCGGGATTAACTTGTGGCGGGAGTGGGCTCGCATCGAAATTGCCGGGGGAAATGGCAGCTATCGACTGCCAGCGACCCGTGAAGATTATGGCGGGGTGATTCTTTCGTTGGCCCGGCAGGAAAACCCAGATACCGCCGGTTATGACGATCCGGAAGTACATTTGCGAATCAAACGTCACCACCACGCCGGCCTGGTGTTGCGCTCGGAAGATGCGCATCGCATTCCGGCGCTGCTTGAAAGCTATGCCCAACGCTTCGGAGAGGAATTTCTGGCGGTTGCGCCACCGCGCGACAAGCCCACGGCGTAGGCGGATTTCCTCACCAGGAAGGCTCGGAGACACAGAGGAAGGCTCATAGAGCTGGCCGCTATTAGCGACGGGCTGCCTCTCTTTTTCAAGAATTGTAGGGCATCCGCCTCGGCTGTCGGCGAGCGCAGTTCGGCAGCGCCGCTATTCTCATCTCCGGTTGCGAGCGAACCCGGTCACTTCGAACTCCGTGGTGAGAAACGCAAAAGGAAAACGTCACAAGTTGTTTTTGTGCCCAGTTTCTCTGCTACTATTTGCGCATGAGCACCGTGGAACATCCAGCCCTTGCCGCCGAGCGCCAGACTGCGGAGCGCCCAACTCCAGAACGCAAAGAGCCCACCTTCGTTTTCACCGAAAAGCAAGTGTCGGAAAAGAGCGAACTGGCGCGCCGATTCATCGAGACGCGAGCGCGTCTCAATGTCAATGTCGAGAAGGCGAACAACTTTCTCGTGAAGCGCTTCTACAACATCGACCACAATGCCTACCTGGAAGGCGCGCTGCCGGCAAAAACGAAAGAGCTGATGGGATTGGTCGCCTCAGCCTGCCTGCGTTGCGATGACTGCATCTTTTACCACTCGATACATGCTTACCGATTGGGTGTCACGCGCGCCGAGCAGGAAGAATCGCTGAACGTCGCGCTGCTGGTGGGCGGAAGCATCGTCGTGCCGCATCTGAGGCGGGTATACGAGTTGCTGGAAGAGTTGTACGGCTGAGTTGATCGAGTGTTATTTCCAAATCTCGACAAGACCGATTCCTCGCCGTGCTTGGAATGACGACGGTGGTA
>JASHPL010000464.1 GCA_030038125.1 Candidatus Sulfotelmatobacter sp. | reverse complement strand
AAGAAAAGATCAAAGCCGATGGGCTGGACGCGAATCTGGTGAAGGGCAAAATCGGTTTGAAGTCCGGGAAGGTTCTCGCGTTTATTACCTCCACTACCGCCGATGAGCCGGAGGCGGTTGCAAAACTAAAGCAGGCAGCAAAGGAAGTGCTGAACCTGAGCCTGTAAGCCGGCAGAATCAGCACAACTGTGAAATGGTGAGGAGCTTTGTTATGAAATGGAATTCGATTCGCACGAAAGTCCTGGCCACACTGCTGATTTGCCTGGTCGTCGGCGTGGGAGGCATCGTGGCGCTCACCGGCTACAGCTTCGAGCGCAACTCCCAGGCCTTGGCCGCGGAGTCGGTAACCGGAGCCCAAAAACTGTTCACGATTTTGGAGGCGCGGGAGATCAGCAAGATGACGGCGGTCAGCCAAATGCTGATCACGAACCCCCAGGTGCGGGACGCCTTTGCGGCCAAGGACCGTGACCGCTTGCTGGCTCTGACAGGCCCGCTCTATCCGCAGTTGAAGAGCCAGGGTATTACCAACTGGATGTTTCAGACCCCGCAACCCGATATGGTGGTGTTCCTGAGGCTGCACAACCCGGCGAAGTTTGGCGACGCACTGAACCGATACATCGACAAGCAGGTGGTAAGCACACAGGCTCTGGTGTCTGGCAACGAGCTGGCGAAAGCAGGGTTTGCGCTGAGAATTCAGCGGCCCTTCCCTGATGCGAAGGGCGGAGTTGCGGGCTACGTCGAGTTTGGCGAAGAGCTGGGCCAGTTTATTCATGCGATGAAAGACCAGACGGGATGCGATTACGGCCTGCTGCTCAGCAAAAAGTCTATGGATCGGCAGTTCTGGGCGGATTCCAGCAAAGTGTGGAAGCGGCGGGACAACTGGGACGATAATCCGAACTTCGTGGTCGCCGACAAGACCACGGCCGATGACAGCATCTTCCGGTTTCAGGGGGAGCTCTCCGCAGTGCCGGAGCAGGGCAAAGTATTGGAGCGCTTTCAGCGGGGAAATTCGGTGTTCGTACGCGGCCTCTTTCCGGTGCGTGACGCCGCGGGCAGTACTGTCGGAGCGATGTTTGTGGTGCGGGATATCTCGAGCTTCTATCGGGTCATGCGGCGGACCCAGCAGCTTCTGTTGCTGTTGACGGTCGTCGCTCTCAGCGTGGTCACGATTCTGGTGCTCATGCTGCTCAATCGTCTGGTGTTCCGGCGGCTCGATCATATCGTGATAGTGGCGACCCGGGTGGTGGGCGGAGACTACCACACGGAGATCGACGTAACTTCCGACGATGAGGTCGGCCAGTTCGAAAAATTGTTCGAACAGTTCCGGCGGGTGTTCGTGGATGTGCTGGAGCATGTGCCGGAGCTGGTCGAAAAATAGGTCTCCTCGTGGAGTTCACAGGCTCATTCGCGGGCGGCTCATCCTTCGAAAAGCCCTGCGGGCGGCCGCGGTTCAGCCCTCCCACCCCTTACGCTGCCCACGGCTGAATTGCTGACCTTACGCGAGTAATGGAAGTTGAGGGCCGGGTTGATCCCAATCCTCGACCGGATCGGCGAACTTCCTCAGCTCTGGGTATGTCTGAATCAGCGACGGCGGCGCTCCCACTCGGTTGCCGCTGATCATCGCCTTCAACTCGATGGCATTTACTCCCGCTTTGCTCTCAAAATGATTATTCGTGATCACGTAGGTCGTCTGCGCTTTTTCCGCGACGTTGATAATCCGCTGCTTCCAATCGTCCAATTCTTTTTCTTTGTACAGATAGTTGTAGCGGTCGTTGCGATTGTCGGAGTCGAACCACTGATCGTAGTTGCGCCCGTGCAGGCGCACATAGGCGAGAGCAGTCGTCACGTGCTCCGTGGGCCCAAGCGATTTGCCGAGAAGAGGCTGATCGATGTTGCAGAAGCCAACATTTTTCTGTGCGAATGCCGCCAATGTTTCCGGATTGTTCCAACTCGAATCCCGCACTTCTACCACTCTTGGATATTCGATGAACTGCCGCAGCAGGCGGTCGAGATAGTCGCGGTTCAACGAAGTATTCTTGAACGAAACCGGGAACTGAATCAGCAACGCGCCCAGCCGTCCCTCATTCGCAAGCGCGTCTAATCCTTCGCGGGTGAGCCGTTCATCTTCATCCGTCGGACGAATGGTCGCGGCGGAAGTCGGCTCCATCACCGCGATCGGAGAGTGGGTAAAAGCGCGATAGAGCTTCGCCGTGAACTGAAATCGCGGACGCACCGCCGCAACCTTGCGGCACCAGAGCTTCACCAACTCGGGTTTCAGCGGGCCGTAGAAAGAGGTATTGATTTCGGTGGTGTCGAAGAAGCGTGCCAGATATTCCAGCGGATGCGTTTTCCTGTGCTGCATCCCCGACGGATAAAAGATTCCTTCCCAATCTTTGTACGACCATCCCGCCGTACCGATGCGAATGCTTCCCATATCGAGGCGAGATGCCGCACCTGGAGCCGAAGAATCCATGCCGTGAACCAATTTGACCGAAACCGCAGACGGAGGGCACGGGAAGCGTAGCACAGCCCTGCCAGTAGATACAGACGTATCAGCCGACCCACATTGCGCTGATAGAAGCGCGGCGCACTCGACGCGCGTTCCCATCGTTCGCTGGATCGCTCGCTGCATAGTGCGCCAAGTCGCGCCATAATTTTCCTCAAGTTTGCTGTTCTCATGGAAAAGTGCATCATTGAGAAAGTGGTGAGGAGCCCCGAACCCATGGGCCTGCATCTGGGGGAAGAAAATGAAAGATCGTTGGACCGAACTGTGCGAGCAGGCAGTCACTGAGCTCGACCCGCGAAAATTCCGAGCCATCCTACAGGAACTCAATCAGCTTCTGGATGAACGGTCCGTAGCACCTCGAACTACACCGCGCTTTCCCTTAGGGAATCAGAATCCCGGATGGAAGCACATACCTCAGCAGCAGATGAGGGTTGAGAATCCAGCTTTATCCGACGTCCACATCAAAGCGAAAAATGCACGGAACCCGGTCTTTTTTTCCTACCTATTCTTTGCCGCCAAATTACGCCGAACGCCTTAGCTTATAGCATTTCTCTCTCCGGCAGCGCTGGCATCCAATTAGCAAGGTGATGAATTGGAACAATGCTCCAGTCTCCGCCTCGAATCACGGCAACGGAGAACCCTATCGGAAGACAACCGCCGGGAGAGAAGTCCGAAATAAGCTGCTGCTGCAGATCCCGGAAACTGAATTCCAGAACCTCGAGCCTCATCTCGAGTTCATCGAGTTCCGTAACACCGACCGCCTCGAGCAAGGCGGCCGCCCAGTGGTGGCTGTTTACTTCCTCAACGAAGGCATCGGTTCGATGTTGGTCGAAACCTCTGATGGTCGCAGCGTGGAGGTTGGAGTCGCCGGTCATGAAGACATGATCGGCCTGCCAGTCGCAGCCGGTCTGGATGAGTTCACTTACAGCGTGATCATGCAAGTGCCGGGAGACGGATTTCGCGTGCGCGCGAAGGTGATGACGCAAGTCTTGCCGTCGCTTCCCGAGCTCAATCGTTTGCTTCTGCGTCGCCTTGCCATTCGTTCGCTGGAGTTGGCGCAGAACGCCGCCTGTAATCGTCTCCACAATGTAAGAAAGCGCCTCGCACGCTGGCTGCTGGTCACTCACGATCGACTGAATTCCAATCTCATTCGCACCACCCATGACCTTCTTTCCCGCATGGTTGGCACCGATCGTCCCACGATTACTCTTGCCCTTGCTGAGTTGGAGCGCGAGGGAATCATTCGGCCACGCCGCGCCTCCATCCTCATCGAAAATCGGAGCAAGCTCGAAGAGCGCGCCTGCGAGTGCTACGCCCTGTTCCGCCGATTCAATGGCGAACTGCACCTCAGAAAATAATCTATTCTGTAGGCTATACAACTGAATTCGCTTTCGAGCTCATGCTATCGTCCCGCGTTTCCCAGCAAACGATGTGAATCCTCCGTCAGCCCAACGGGGCGAACGGAAAAAATCGGGAATCGAAACGCTTGGACGGCCAAATTCCACAGGGACGAACTGTTGCCGGCAAATCGGTCCGCAATACTCTTCTCCTGCAAATCCCCGAGGATGAATTTCTCATCATCGAACCGCACCTGGAATTTCTCGAATTCAAAGACGGCGCGCGGCTCCAGCAAGAAGGGCATTCCATCGATGCTGTCTACTTCCTCAACGGCGGCATCGGGTCGATGATCATTGAGGTTTCGGATGGTCGCAGCGTCGAGGTCGGGCTTGCCGGACGCGAAGACATGATCGGATTGCCCCTGGCGGCAGGTCTGGATGAATTCGCGTTCGCCGTCGTCATACGCGTCCCGGGCGATGGTTTTCGCGTTCCGGCCGAGACCATCAAACAGCTTTTATTCTCTTTGCCCGAGCTCAGCCGATTACTGCGACGCCGGCTTGCCATCCGCTCGGTCGAGCTGGCGCAAAATGCCGCCTGCAATCGTCTGCACAACGTAAGGGAACGGCTCGCCCGGTGGCTCTTGCTCACTCATGACCGCCTCGACTCTGATATCATCCGAACCACGCACGACTTCCTCTCTCGCATGGTCGGGACCGACCGGCCGACGGTGACCCTCGCCGTTGCCGAACTGGAAAAGGACGGCATCATTGGCCCCGGCCGCGGTTTCATCCGCATTGAGAACCGCCGCAAGCTGGAACAGCGCTCCTGCGAATGCTACGGCCTGTTCCGCCGCTTTAATGCAGAGCTCGGCCTGGGAAAGTGAAGGATTCTCTGTAGGTTTCACAACCGACCTGTTTCTTTGCTTAATGCTATCTTCCCCCTGTAGCTGTCGGGGAATCTGGTCGTCACACCCACAGCACTCCTCTCCCAACCTATGGAACAGAACGGAAAGAGCTGGAAAGACCTGTGTGCGGAAGCCGCAGTGGAAAAAGATCCCCAACGATTGACGGAACTGATTGCAGAAATCACGCGCTTGATTGACGCCGAACAACTCAAGCGCAGTCCCAGGCAAAATCAAAAAATCGGCTGAGAAAGCCTCAATGGCTTATCGACGATCCACGCCTGGACGGGCGCCCTCGCCCGTCCAGGCCAACAAATCCTACCAACGGCCTATTTTGATCCCAGCTGTAAGCGCCACGTGGGCCGCCAGTGGCGCTACTTATAAATCAAATACTTGTCTCTTATCTTTCCAAACTTTTCCAGATCTTCCTGCCAATCCTGCGCAATTCGCCGCGGATCTTCGCCCGCAACCAGCGCGTCGTACACGCTCTGATTGGCCAGTAACTGGCTCATCTTTTCGATTTTGAAATCGACGGGATAAAGTTTTCGCAGCCCTGCGGCCAATTCCATCCCCAACTCCGGCGCATCAAGCAGATTTCGATTTGTCAGGATGATGTTTACTCCCTGGCACTCCTGCCCGCTATGCACGCTGGCACTCG
>JASHPL010000463.1 GCA_030038125.1 Candidatus Sulfotelmatobacter sp. | reverse complement strand
AGGACGACATGAAAAAAGTCGTGCGCGCCATGGAGCAGTTGGCGCATGCCCCTATTTACATCGACGATACCCCCGGCATCTCGGTAAGCGAGATGCGGGCTAAGGCACGGCGGCTGAAACAGTCGCAAGGCCGGCTTGATCTGATCATCGTCGATTACCTCCAACTCATGTCTGGAGGTGGCAAGCGCTTCGAGAATCGCACGCAGGAGGTTTCCGCGATCTCGCGCGGGCTGAAGGCTCTGGCCAAAGAGCTGAGCGTGCCCGTCATCGCACTTTCGCAGTTGAGCCGTGCTCCGGAGAGCCGCGGCGGCGATCATCGGCCACAGCTCGCCGACTTGCGTGAATCAGGTTCCATCGAGCAGGACGCCGACCTCGTCATGTTTATTTTCCGCGAGGAGGTCTATCGCCAGGACGACCCCGAGTTGCAAGGCCGGGCGGAAATCATCATCGCCAAACAGCGCAATGGCCCCATCGGCAAAGTCCGGATGGCCTTCCTGAAATCGTGTACCCGATTTGAAACGATGGTAGAGGAAGGCGGCGCCGAAACCGAAGAATGACTCGCATTGGCTAGCCCCGTAGGCTGCGGTGAACAATGCAGGGGATCGTCAGGTAAACCCTGTAATGGCTTGCGGTTGCAGTGAGTGGCTTTTGGCACGCTCTATCTGTGGAAAAGATTGTGGAATTGAAAACCGCTTTCACAATGGTGCCGGAACCGAACCGCCCGGTCGGTCTTCTACAAAGACGCTGCAGGGACCTAAATTGATGAATAGTAACCAGTTATGTAATTCACCGGGGATTAACACAGAAACCTCGCGGATTCCGCGGTATTCCGTTCCGCTTTTGAGATTTGCACATTTGAGGTTTTTGCGCTTCCGACTTTTAGTCGATTTTCATCGACTCGCCACCCACCCGGTTTCCCTTCTTTGCGAGCGAAAAATCCGATGGCCGCCATCGCTTTTCCCGGTTCCAGGAGCCGCAAAAACCAAGCCCACTTGTGACGCCCACCATGGCTAACTTTGCGTCAGTTTCCGCTGCCTTCGCCTACTTTTAGAACTGCCAAAAACGCCTCTTGGGGGATGTCGACCCGGCCAATCCGCTTCATCCGTTTCTTACCTTCTTTTTGCTTTTCGAGCAGCTTGCGTTTCCGGGTGATGTCGCCGCCATAGCACTTCGCCAGAACGTTCTTGCGCATGGCCGGAACCGTTTCCCGGGCGATTACCTTCGCCCCGACGGCCGCCTGGATCGCCACCTCGAACATCTGCCGCGGGATTAATTCCTTCATCTTCGCGGCCAGGGCACGGCCGCGTTCATAAGCGAAGTCGCGGTGCACGATCAATGACAGTGCGTCGACCGGATCGCCAGCTACAAGGATGTCGAGCTTCACCATGGGCGATTCCCAATATCCGGCGAGGTGGTAGTCGAGCGAGGCATAGCCCCGCGAAACTGATTTCAGCCGATCGTAAAAGTCGAGCACGATTTCATTGAGGGGTAACTCATAATGCAACATCACGCGCGTACTGCCGACGTATTCAAACGTCTTCTGCTTGCCGCGTTTTTCTTCGACCAGCTTTAAAATTCCGCCGACATATTCTTCATTGGTCAGGATCGTGGCCAGGATTACCGGCTCTTCGACCTTTGCGATCTCGCTCGGGTTCGGCCAGCGCGACGGATTATCCACCTCGATGCGCGATCCGTCGGTGAGCGTGATTTTGTAGCGCACTCCGGGTGCGGTCGTAATCAGGTCGAGATTAAACTCGCGTTCCAGACGCTCCTGAATGATTTCCATGTGCAGCAGGCCGAGAAAGCCGCAGCGGAAACCGAAACCCAGAGCGACCGAACTTTCTGGCTCGAAGAAGAAAGACGAATCGTTCAGCCGCAATTTTTCCAGGGCTTCCCGCAGTTGCGTATGCTCATGCGCGTCGACGGTGTAAAGACCGGCGAAAACCATCGGTTTAATTTCCTCGAACCCGGGAAGCGGCTCAATCGCCGGGTTCGCCTCGTCGGTGATCGTGTCGCCGATCTTCGTGTCCGCGACATTCTTGATGTTCGCAATCAGGAATCCCGCTTCGCCCGCGCGCAATTCTTCAACATCCACCGGCTTGGGAGTGAGCACGCCCAGAGCCTCCACTTCAAACGCCCGATTGTTCGACCACAGGCGAATTTTCTGGCCTTTTCGCAATGTGCCTTGAAAGACGCGCGTGAGCACGATGACTCCACGATAGGAATCGAACCAGGAATCGAAAATGAGCGCCTGTAGCCGATTCTCGGGACTTCCTTTCGGTGGCGGAATGCGTTTCACAATCGCTTCCAGCACGTCAGGCACTCCCTGGCCAGTCTTCGCGCTGATCAGCACGGCGTCCGAGGCATCCAGCCCCACCGCGCTTTCGATCATCTCCTTCGTGCGTGGGATGTCCGCGCTTTGCAGATCAATCTTGTTGATGACGGGAATGATTTCGAGCCCGTGATTTATCGCCAGATAAGAGTTGGCGAGCGTTTGTGCTTCTACTCCCTGCGAGGCATCAACCACGAGCAGCGCGCCCTCGCAGGAGGCCAGCGATCGCGAGACTTCATAGGAGAAATCCACGTGGCCGGGCGTGTCGATCAGATTTAACTGATAAGTTTGACCGTCGTTTGCGGTGTACATCATGCGCACCGCGTGCGCTTTAATCGTGATGCCGCGCTCCCGCTCCAGGTCCATGGAATCGAGTACCTGCGCTTGCATCTCGCGCGCGGTCAGCGATCCGGTCAACTCCAGGAGGCGGTCGGCCAGCGTGGATTTACCGTGATCGATGTGCGCGATGACGGCAAAATTTCGGATGTAAGCAGCTTCCATGCGCAAGTTCTTGCAGGCTATCTCATAAGCCGGGCTTGGAAGAGCGCGGCTTTAGCCGTGCCGCTCGGCCCTTTACAGACGCGGGCTTCGGCCCTTCAGGGGAACATAAAGTTCACTGCATCGTTTCAGCATGAGATCAGTCTGATTTAGATTCTAGCAGGACGGAGCCCGCGACCTTGCCCGTGTCATGCAAACGGGCAAAGCTTGCGGCGCATTCCCTACTGGTTTACTCTCCCTGCCTAGCTTTTCCTCGGAGGGATTGTGCGCTCTACATTCGCCGTCTGTTTGTTCGCCTTCGGCTCGCTCGTTTCGGCTCAGACGCGCTCACCCGGGGTTCGGGAGTTCGTAACCATCGACGCCCCGACTGTAGCCCTTACGCACGTTCGAGTCATCGATGGCACAGGAGCGCCGGCACGCGACGATCAGACAATCATTCTCGCTAAGGGCACAATTGAAGCGATCGGCGATGCCTCCTCTGCGAACATTCCGAAAGACGCCCAGGTGATCGATCTCCGTGACCACACGGTTATTCCCGGCCTGGTCGGCATGCACGATCATATGTTCTATCCCATGGGCAATGGGGTTTTCGGTGAGATGGCGTATAGCTTCCCGCGACTCTATCTGGCCGGCGGAGTCACCACGATTCGCACCACCGGAGCACTCGAACCTTACACCGATCTTGAACTGAAGAAATCTATCGATTCCGGAACGACTCCCGGTCCGAAGATGCATGTCACCGGTCCTTATCTAGAAGGCAAAGGATCGTGGGCGATTCAAATGCATCAACTCGCCGGCCCCGACGACGCCGTCCGCACCGTCAATTTCTGGCTTGATCAGGGCGTAGACAATTTCAAAGCCTACATGTTTATTACTCGCCCCGAACTGGCCGCGGCGATACAGGCCGCCCATAAGCGCGGCGCCAAAGTCACGGGCCATTTATGCGCCGTCACGTTTCACGAAGCTGCCGATCTTCGCATCGACGATCTGGAACACGGACTCTTCGTCGATACCGAATTTCTTCCCGACAAAAAGCCGGATGTCTGTCCCGAAAAGTCCGAGGACCCCGTGGGCATGGCAAGCCTCGATGTGAATTCCGGCCCGCTGCACGATTTGATCCTTTACCTCGTGCAACACCACGTCGCGGTCACTTCCACCTTACCGGTATTCGAAATGGGGAGTTTCTCCGGCCGCCCCACGCTCGAGAAGCGTGTACTCGATGCTCTCTCGCCCGACGCCCGTAGCGCATTGCTGCTGAATCGTGTCCGATCGAGCGACGCGAACCTTCTTCGCCAGCGCTACGGAACCGAGATTTCGCCATGGCCCGCAGCTTTCAGAAAAGAATTGGAATTCGAATATGCGTTTTCCAAAGCCGGGGGACTGCTGCTTGCCGGCCTCGATCCGACCGGCATGGGCGGGGTGATCGCAGGCTTTGGCGATCAACGCGAAGTCGAATTGCTGGTCGAAGCCGGCTTCACACCACTGGAAGCGATCCACATCGCAACCTACAACGGTGCACAGTATCTCGGCGAACTCGATCGTATCGGGACCATCGCAACTGGCAAGCAAGCTGATCTGGTGGTGATCGCCGGTGATCCCTCGAAGAGGATCGAGGACATCGAGAAGGTCGAGACTGTGTTTAAGGATGGCGTCGGGTACAACTCCGCCAAGCTAATCGATTCCGTTCGCGGTCTGGTGGGGAGCCGCTGACAGACGGGTCCATGGAAGCGGTCGGCGCTAAGGTCTTCCACTCACCAAGACTAGGCTGTAGCTGGCTCTGCTTCGCCCAGCGACACGAAGATTTCGGGGCTTTGCCCACCCCGCATGGGATCGAATTTGGTACTGGAGGGCTTGCGTGATTGGTACTGAATCAACTATTGCAGCCTGTTCTTCGTACTCATTGGGACCAGAAATGGTACTCACTCATATTCCACGTGCTCTGGTAAGTATTTGAACCTTTGCCATTCCTAATTTCTTTGACATACTCCACCCCGAGGGAGCGGACCGTGCACAAAATCAGAGTCCTCGTCGCAAATCGGCCGCGTCTGATGCGGGACTTAGTCTTGGCGACTATTGCAGAACAGCCCGACATCGAGGTGGTAGGCGAAGCCCAAACTGACAGTGAAATTACGGAACTCGTAGAGAGAACACGCCCGGACTTCCTCATCATCGCGCTTGAGAATCCCGGGCAGCACTCTGGCTTGTGTGGTTTCCTGCTTGGACGGTATCCCGGTATGCGAATACTGGCGGTTTCGGCCGGGCATGATGACAGCACATATTACTGGGCCTTTGTAGATATTCGTTCGCGAGCTATCCCCACGTCCGAGGAAGGGATTCTTGGTGCGATGCGCACGAGTGCGGGACAGGCAACCGTATCTAGGTAACTATGTTTGGACTTTGTAGCCGGGTGCGTCGAGTTCGCGTTGTTTCCATTGCTCGGCGCATACCTGGCACAGTGTAGTGCGGAGGTTAGAAAGACCGCTCAGAAATTGCTGGAATAGGCGTTAAGCTAAAGAAAACACTGTTGCTTACAGAGCTTATCCACTGTAAGTAAGGTGGCGAAGCTGTAAAGATCTCACAGTTATGACGACGGCAATGCTCGAGTCCACTGTACTAACACAATCGGAAGCGTGGACGGATGGACTTATTACTCAATCCACCTGTTCCGAGGGTCGCTGGTACGCAGCATATACCTGCCCCCGTCACGAAAAGTACGTGGCTCATCAGCTCGCCGAACGGAAGATCGGATCATTTCTGCCTCTTTATTCCTCCGTTCGACGTTGGAAGGATCGACGCAAACGCCTCGAGCTCCCGTTGTTTCCTGGCTATGTATTTGTCCAAATGACGGAACAGAACCGGTTGGAAGTTCTTCGCCTTCCGGGCGTGGTGCAATTCGTATGTTTTCAGGGAAAGCCAGCGCCTGTTGCAAGCTCTGAGATCGAAGCCTTGCGTCGAGGTACGACCGACTCCATTGTCGTTCGGCCTCACCCCTACCTGCAGGCGGGGCGAAAGGTGCGGATCAGCAATGGCCCGTTAGCAGGAGCGGAAGGTATTTTTGTCCGTAGGAAACAAAAGGCTCGATTGGTCATTTCTATCTCTCTGATCCAGCGCTCGGTATCTATGGAGATTGGCGAATCGGATGTTGAGCCACTCTGAGGTTGAGCCACTCTCAGGAGACATGCGATTGGTAGTCGCTCCTGAAATCAAGACATTCCCAAGGCGAGGTTTTATGCGTAAGCCAATCTACAGCCATTTTCGAACTGTTCTTACACTTGCGACTCTTGTTTTTGTGCTGCTATGTTCCGTTGAATCCTGGAGCCAGCAGCAGCGACTCTCGTACACTCCGAGTACCTTGATCGATCCAGCCCAGTCTCGCGCAGAGAAGGAAGCAGAGCAACTTGTCTCGCTTTCCGCCGATCAAATCATCCAAATTTTACATGAAGAAACCGGCCTGCTCTTGCAGGTCAAAAGAGCGCTTGTACGCAAAGCTTTCGAACAGGGTCGAATTTTGGATCCGAACGATCTTACCGATGAGACGCTCTATCGCTTAATTACAGAAGATCAAAACGTAAGAGTGATTGCGACGCACGAGATCGAGGATCGCTCCTATGTGCGAGCTAAACCGACACGTGAGCAGCTCGCCCGAGATTTGCCGTGCCGGGAGGCAATGGCAGCCGCCGCCGACCAGACAAGGCAACCAGGGGTGACGACGACTACTCCAGACGTCAAGGCGAATGCTACCCAGGAAGAAGCCTACTGGTTCAAGCACGATGGTGACCTAGATTGCGACCTCGAACAGTATCTCCTTGGTGGCACTCTACCTTCTTTCTACGGACAACCACAGGGCACCCAAGTGCCACGGGAGTCACAATACAACTATATGTCTCCCTATCTGCCGCCGCAATCCCCTCAACAGTATCCCCAAACACCCATTCCGCAGCAATCTGCTCCCTCCCACACTACCCCGCAGTATCCATCTAGCGATTACAATAGACAGCTTCAGTTGACACAGATGTACTCGGGAGATGTTTATGGAACGGACACAGATCAGAGTGAAATGGCGAATATACAGCCCGATGAGCTCTCTGGTCTGTTAAGCGCCAGCCAGTCTGGGTTTTCGCCATTGTCATCATCGAATGGCGCCATGGGGGGGGAAGGGAGGCTAACGACGCCCACAAGTGCGGGAATGACTCTTCCCACTTCGATGGCACCTTCCATCGGTTCATCTCTGGGATTGTCGATGAGTCGGCAAGCTACTGATTCGGGATTTGGAGTTCAGCAAACACGTTTAGAGCGGCAAAGCGCTTTAGGATTCCCGACTTACACCGTGCCGAAGCCGCCTCAGCAACCTAGGCTTCGCCATCGGCCTAATCCCTACGCCGACGTGCCTTCGCTGTACGACCTCTATGCCCAATATCCAAGACAATCGCCAAAACTAGAACGATTTGGTGAAGATGTCTTTCGCAATGGTACCGGCAACCTGGATGAGCTCCCGATGGATTTGCCAGCGGGGCCGGATTACGTAGTTGGCCCTGGTGACGGCCTGACTATTAATCTTACGGGGGGTGTTTCACAGCGGCTCCGGCGGGTAGTTGACCGAGAAGGACGGGTCAGTTTGCCCGAGGTCGGAGCGGTTGAAGTAGCTGGGCGCAACTTGGGTGACGTGCAGCATTTGGTTCGTACAGTTCTTCGCAGTCAGTTCCGCGATCTGGACGTCGATGTCTCACTTTCTCGGATTCGCACAGTGCGTGTCTACGTCGTTGGTGATGTGGAACGACCTGGTGCCTATGATGTCAGCTCGCTATCTACTCCTTTGAATGCCCTCTACACGGCGGGAGGGCCTACGTCTGGAGGCTCACTGCGTTTGGTTGAGCACTACCGAAACAAACAGTTGGTACAGCAGGTAGACCTTTACGATCTTTTATTGCACGGTGTCAGTGGCGATATGCAGAGGCTCGAGGCTGGGGACACAATCGAGGTACCCCCGTCCACTGGGTCGGTAACCGTGGAGGGTATGGTACGGCGACCTGCCATTTATGAGTTAAACGGGGAAAAGGATCTGGCGGAGGTGTTGCAACTCGCTGGAGGTGTTTTGCCTACCGGTACTTTGCGCCACATAGATGTAGAGCGAGTGCAAGACCATGAAAGCCGGACTATGTTGCGGCTCGATATTCCCGAGAGCAATAACCAAGAACAGGTCACTCAGGCTCTTGAAGACTTTAAGATCCAGGACGGAGACAAGATTAAGATCACGCCTATTTTGCCCTACGCAGATAAGACGGTTTACTTGGACGGCTACGTTTCGCGGCCAGGCAAGTTTGCATATCGTGAAGGCATGAAAGTGACAGATCTCATTAAGTCTTATAGGGACATGCTGCCGGAGCCATCCATCAACCACGCCGAAATCATCCGTTTGGCTCAGCCGGACCTTACCCCAGTTGTAGTTTCATTCAATCTTGGAGACGCGCTCGCAGGAAAGGATCAAGATATCGTATTGAAGCCGTTCGATACGGTTCGGGTGTTTAGCAAGTACGATTTCGAAGATCCTCCGATTATCACAATCAGCGGAGAGGTTCGATATCCGGGCGATCATGTGACGAATGGTACACCACGCTTGCGAGATGCGATTTACCTGGCTGGTGGAACAACTTCAGATGCCTTGCTCGATGACGTTCTAGTTTATCGTAAGACCAGTGACGGTAAGCTCCAAGTTATCAGTGTAAACCTCACCAAGGCTTTGGCCGGAGACGATAAATACAACGTGGTCCTGCAGCCAAAGGATCGAGTCTTCGTTCATCGCGATCTCAACAAACTCGATCCCCCAATGGTAACAATTGAGGGTGAAGTGGCACATCCAGGGAAGTATCCTCTGGGCCAAGACATGACAGCGGCGGAGTTGGTTCGGCTGGCTGGCGGTTTTAAGCGGGGAGCTTACACCG
>JASHPL010000462.1 GCA_030038125.1 Candidatus Sulfotelmatobacter sp. | reverse complement strand
AGAAATGAGAGATTCCGTGCAACGCCGGATAAAAGATGCCTTGCTCTATTCCTTCGCGGTACGCGTCGAAGAGTTCGGGTCGAGACCATCCCGCCGGCAAGCCGTCCGCTAAAGGCAAGAAGCGCGGCATCGAATTAGCGTTCATCCCGTGAGGAATATCAAGATTCGCTAGTACGAAGTTCATCACTAGCACGGGTGGCCGACCGCTCGCATCGCGATGGCGCCCCAATACCGAGCTCAGAGCACGCACGTCGGCAGCGGTTTCCAGCGTGTACAGATCGTAAGGGCGCTGGCCGAGATCCAGTCCCGAAGCCCTAAGCTGCTCAAAGCCTTGACGGTCGCGGAGACCGGCTCTCCCCCAGTCATCGCTGTGCAGCAAGACAAGCGGCCGATCAAAGAAGAAGACCTCGCGAGGAAGAATGCGATAGGCGCGTTCCCAGAGTTTGCCGGCAAAATTCATGCGGGTCCGTGAGTTCACTTCTGAGCAAAGACACTGTAGTTGACCGCAAACTGCTCGTTCAAGCTGCCACTGGAGCGATCGAGGAGAGCGCCGAGCAGGTTGATTATTGGACAGACAGTGTAGCGAAACATAGTGCGTAGCATCGGATTTGAATAATTTTGGCCAAGCAATCCTTCAAGATCGCGCGCGGTTTTCTGAGGACGAGCCAGTGCGGATCGGTGACGCTGGGCTGCAAGCGACGCCTGCCCTCACGGGTCACTTGCTCCAGGGTCTCGATTTCGTTCATAAGGGGAAATTGCAGGCTAAGCGAGTGCGATTATAAGTAGCCGAGATCCTTGAGCCTGGCTTCGATCATTTGCTGCTCGGCTTCGTCCAATCCTTCTGCCTGGCCTTCGGTGATTTCGCGCAGCAAGAATCTCAGCAAATCCTCGACACTGCCAAATCTATCTTTGAATTTCTTTTCGGCCGCGGCGCAGAGCTCGGCGGGCAGTCTGATTTCACGCAAGTCCGACATTCAGGAATTTACCTTAGCCCGCTGCGCGCTGCCACGGAATCGGTCAAGTACGGTTCCGGCGACCAGGCGGTCGTCGGCATCGAGTCCGGATGTAAGGGCAATAGTCAAGCCGAACACCACAAAGCCAACGGCTACATTGCCGAGAATAGTAAATAGATTTGGCTGGGAGGAGTTCTCGAGAGTCCTCAAGGCAAACTCGGCTACAGCTGTGGTCACAGTTGCAGGTAAGAGATAGAGATAGCTGCGATTGTAAGGGAAGTACCCGAGGGAGGACCGAACCTCAGCCAGGTTCCACACGTTTGTAGCAATGTTTGTTATCGAGGCGGCGACGATGGCTCCAAGGATCCCCCAACGTGGAATCAGAAGAACGCACAACAGGACCATAGTCACTGCCATGGAAGCCTGGACCTTTACCAGCCGATTTTGATGGCCAGACATCATCAGGAGATAGCCGACGGAACCCGTCCCACAGTTAGCCACCTGACCGACCGTGCCGATTACCAGCACGAGCCACCCACTGGCGAAGTCCTTTCCAAAGACGCGCATTAGAGGTTCGGCGAATGCGATGATCGCAATGGCCAGAGGAAGGGTGAAAGCCAAGATCCACTTGGTGAGAGTCTGAAATAGACGCTCAAGCAGTTGATGTTCGCCGCGGCTGTGCAAGTCAGCAATGGTCGGCGAGAATATCTGATTTACAGACTGCAAGCCAATAGGCACGAAAATAATTATGGCCATCGCCAGGGCGTAAACGCCGACCTGAGTCGGATTCAGATAGTAGCCGATGAGAACCTTATCGGTTTGGGCCAGAAGAAATTCAAGCAGGGTAATACCCAGCGCGGCCACCCCAAACGAGGCCACCTGCGAGCCTAAAGGCGGCAATGGACCTGTTTGCCGAAATACCTCACGCGGAGTGAGTTTCCACACCGCCATGAAGAGCAAAGCGACGACCAGCAGCGCGCTGACAACCTGAGCAAAGATATACCCCCAGAGTCCCCACCCGAGTAGAAGGAAGCCAATGGTCAAGACCATCACCAGAGGGGTTCCGATGAAATTGGTGATGATCGTGCGCCGGGAAACATCTTTGTATCCCTGCAAGATCTGGCCACCGTACTGGGTGAGGGCGCCGAGTAACATGATCAAGGCAAACAGGGGAAGGTAACCCTGCAGTTTCATTGTGTGATAAAAGTTCCTGGCGAGCCACGGGCCAACGAGAACAACAAGGGCTGCCAGGCCGACATTCGCCAGGAGCACCAGTGTCACTCCCCTTAGGAGGAACCCGCGCAACTGATTGCTTTTGCCGGTGGCAAGGTAGAGTGGAACAAAACGTATAGCAGCTTGTGTCAGTCCCAGCCCATTAAAGACACCCAGAAAGGCTACGATGGTCATGCCGAGGGCATAGATGCCTAAAGCCTCAGCTCCTAGCATGCGCGCCAGGTAGACCTTGAACAGGTAGCCTGCGAGGCCCGTGAACATCGTGCCAGCGAAAAACATAGCCGAGTGCTTCGAGATCTGGCCAATACGCTGGCGAAACTTCGCAGATTCCGTTTCACCAGATGCCGCATCTTGACTGGAGCCTACGAAATTCCAATTATTGGTTAGTTCAGTGGCTGTGAGTCCGAGTAGCTGCTCATCCGGCGTTGGCCCGATGGAGAGGAGCGGGCGTTCATATTCGAGCCGAGTTGTGGAATCCGCTCTCACTCTCCAAGCCTCAGAATCTGACGCCATGCGTCGCGTAGGGAACAGCGCCAACGCGGATCCCAAGTGCTTGTAGCAGCGCAGGACCAATCTTCCTCTTCTCCGTAGTTTTCGTCGGTACGCGCCAGCCTGCATTTGTTCGTAACGCGCCTGAGCCCTGATGGCGGCCCGGGCGTTTTTTGTCGGTTGCGAGTGAGGCGCGGTTTCAGGATCTCTGGCATAGCCCAAGGACTGCATCTCTACTGAAAGAAACTCGTCGATCGCGTTGATCTGATCCGATGTCAAGGCCGAGCGGTAACGGCCAACCCGCTCGCTGGAAGTGGGTTGGCTCAGCAGGGCGTGATGTTTCTTTGCAGTGTTTTCGACCCAGTTGGCGGAGCGCACGTAAAACTCCACCATACTCGGCTCGAACTCGATGTTTAGGAATTGGCACAGCTCAGTGAGCAGTGGAGCCGGACGGGAGGTCAACTCCTCGTATTTGACCAGGAAAATCTGGTCCGATGGAAAAGCGGGATCGTCGAGAAACCGTCGCAGGTAGTAACGCACCAGCGCCGCTGTTCTCATCAGGAATGCAGTGTCGCGGCGTCCGAGTCCCCAGCGGTCGTCATAGGAGACGAGGACATCGCGCGGATCACGAACGGTGACGATTATCCTGGCATTGGGAAACGAATGGTGGATTTGCGGAAGCCATAAGACGTGTCCTGGCGTCTTTTCGCCCCACATGCGCGCTCCCCTAGCCTCCGCGTATGCCCGACCGAGAGAATCCAGGATTGGTGCACTGGGTCCCACGTAGGATGGCCGCTTCATGGCCTGGTGCGCCACCACTCTCGCCGCCGGATCGTTGCAGAGGCGCAGATAATCCCATACCTGGTTCAGAAAAAGCGTGTACTGCCATGGGTCATCAAAATTGCGAAGGCAACCCAGGCGATCCAGGACGACGAAACACCACGTTTCAGGAAATACGGCCACAGCCGGGTGACTGTCGAGCATGCGCGAGAGCAAGGTGCTCCCTGATCGCGACAAGCCAACGATAAAGAAAGGCGGATTCGAAGTGTCGCGATTCAATTCGCCGCTGGGCACGTCAACGTTGAGCTCCGGCGTCTTGAATGCGAGATTTAAGTTTTGAGTCACAACGAACTCGGTTTCAATACTTTTAAGAGCGAGGGTAATATTCGACAAACACCTGAAGCGCTCCGGTCTTTATAGCACGTGAGGATGCTGTTTAAAACTTGGTAGTCCGCTGAAAATTTGAAGGTGTTCGTCTCCGCCCCGCGTTTCTTGCGGAGATGCTGACTCTCGTCCTGTGACTCTTATGCGGACGATTGATATGATTATGCGGTCTCAGAATTCAGCGAGAGGTCCAGTAATCGTGCGTGTGGTTAGGCTTTGGGAAGTTCCGGAAGACTCCGCTCTGCTGGAACAATGGAATGATCTGATTTGCCAAATGGAGCACCCCCAGGTTTTCTACACTTGGGAGTGGGCACTGGCCATGCAGTCCGCGTATCGGGCATCGCGGAAGCCTTGTGTGCTGGCGGGTTATGATGGCGACACGCTGGTGGGGATCGCATGTCTGAGCCTGGATGCCAGTGGAAAGAACGCGAGCTTTCTCAGCGCGACAACAGCGGATTATTGTGAGTTTCTGAGTTCCCCAGAGAGGCGAGCGGAGTTCGTCGCGGCGGTTTTTCCTGAGCTTCGCCAAATGGGAGTGAGCAATGTCCAGCTCGCCAACGTACCAGTAGATTCGGCAACGCCTGCCGCGCTCAACGTTGCGGCGAAGAAATGTAGTTTGCATGCGTACGTTCGGCCAGCGTACACGTGCGCTCAGGTGGAATTGGGTTCCGCGTCGCAACGTCAGCAGTTGCAAACGACCGTGGCCCGCAAGCGGCAAGTCCGCCGTTGCCTGAGAGCCCTCGAGACTGTGGCACCGGTGACCTTGGCCTGCTTTCGATCATGGAACGAAATCAAGGGCGTGTTGCCGGATTTCTTTGAGGCCCATGCCGCACGGTTTCGGGCAAAAAAGGCCGTTAGTTTTCTCTCCACACCGGAGCGCCGGATTTTTATGGAAGAACTGGCCAGAAGATTTTCGCAGAGTGGGGCTATGATTCTGACGGTCTTGCTGGTTGGGAATCAGCCGGTGGCGTGGAGCTTTGGTTTTCAATCCTACCGAGAGTGGTTCTTGTATCAGACGACTTTTGATTATCGCTGGGAAGAGAACTCTCCGGGATATTGCCTGTTGGCCAAGATTCTGATTGAGGCGTGCGGGATGAGCACCCTGACACACGTCGACTTGGGATTAGGAGCCGAAAGCTACAAGGAGTGGTTCGCCAACTGTGGTCGAAAAACCTTGTACGCTACGCTAACGACATCCGCTGTCCGGCACGCGCGCGAGATTGCAAGATACCGCATCGCCAGCGAGGTGAAACATCACCCCAAACTGGAAGCCGTGATTCGAAACACCAGAGCCCGCTTGGGAGTTTGAAATCCCGTTGGAGTGTCTATGGCACCCGGGGCACAAAATTTCTTGTGCTGCGGATTGTCAGGCCCCAGAAGGCTCCTGATGCTGGAATTCCGTGTCCTTTTCGCGTGCCATGACTGCCTCGGCTAGCACGCGGAAATCGATCGGCACGAGATGGTCGCTGTGTAGCGCTGATGACTCAAGCAGCGCCGGTTGTGACGACTCCGGGAACGAGGTTTCCTTCCGTGACGAAAGCGCTTTCGCCAGCAGTTGCCGTGAGGAGAGGAATTGGGAATTAGCTCCCCCGGCTCGAATGGCGCGAATGCGCTCGATCGCATTCCGCACCGAAATCTCCATGCGGGGCGATTGCTTCAGCATTTGAGCGACCTGATAGCGTGCTACTTCCCGGAAGTGACGGGCACCGGAGCGGGAAAGACTAACGTATAGAGTTCTGCGCGGCGCGCCCAAGGCGAATCTCTCTTTGTAGCCCTCCGCGCCGAGCCCGAGATCAAAAGTAAGCCACGAGGGAGAATCGCAGGCCTCCACGATCATGCTGGAGAGCAGGCACACTCCCGGGGAATATTTCTCGAATTTGGTGTCAAATGTCGGCTGGTAATAAAACCAGCCGCCCTTGAAAGAAAAACCGTAATTCCACGCAATTGGCACATTGTTGACGCGTAATTGTGTGAGCGCCAACCATCCCGATTGGCTCAAAAGCCTCGCCAATTCGCTCAGGAAAACCCGACGTTCCATGTGCGCGATGTTGCTGAGGCGATCTTTGGAAAGGAATCGCGCCACATGCGCCACGTAGAATTCCGGCAGGGCGGGTTTGATCTCGTGCCAGGTCTTGAGGTGAGTTAACGTGATTGGCCCTTGCCGGGCCAGAGCGTTTATTCCATAACGATACGACTTTTTCTTACGGATCTCATCTTTGAGGCACTTCCGCTGCTCAGCCGAACCCAGGCTGAAGCGGGGACAAAAGTAGCCTGTGCGTGCGCTGAGGTGATAGCCAAGAGATGCAGCGACACCAGACAAAGCGGCCACAGTCGGCGAATCCTCGGGCAGATTGGCAAATGCGACATCCTCGACACCCGATCTCCGCAACTCGGCGAAAACGGTCTCAACAAGTTGAGGCCGATTTTCTGGTCGACTAACAAGATCGCAGTAATCTGCTGTCGTACCGTTTAAAAAACTTGCCCGGTTCTGCGAATCAATGCCGAGACAAGCCACGCCCGCGAGTTCGGATCCTTCATGCGCGAGCAACAACCAGGGCTGAAGCGATTTTCCATAAGCATGACTCGCAGCCTTTGCCCATTCGTAGGTGTGAAAGACCTCCGGATGGTCCATGTGACCAACCAGTTCGTTCCAGGCTTTTTGCAGCCTCGAATCGTCGGGTATCGCGCGTTGCAGTTCTACTAGCACCGGTCAACTCGTTTTTCATGTTGGCACGAAATAATCCGGGGCTCCGGGAAAAGGGAATTTCGGAACCAAAGTCGCTATTAGCGCGTTTTTCGGAACCGCTATTGACGCGGATTTGGTCGCTAGTGTGTTTTCGGAGGATTGTTCGGGACTTGTTGTGCGGCGAGGATTTTCTGGAAGCGACTCGGGCGTAGCGGCAGGATTTTATCGGGCGTGGATTGTCTCTACGCTCGGTCGTTGCTTGATCACTCGGCAGGGAACTCCGACAGCGGTGCAATAAGCGGGAATGTTCTCAGTGACCACACTGCCAGCGCCGACAACGGCCCACGCTCCGATTCGCAGGCCGGGCAGTATGCTTACCCCTGTCCCAAGTTCTACTCCGGTTTCGAGGATGGAAGCGCCGGAGAAATTGCAACCCGGGGGAATCATACAAAAATCTGCAATGCAGACGTCGTGAGTGATGGAACAGTTGGGGTAAATGATTACATGCGATCCGATTTTTGCATCGGTGGTGAAATGAGTTCCCGCCATGATCACGCTCCCGATGCCGATGTGCACTGATTCGGGGATCCGAACATCAGGGTCAACGACGGAAACGAATCTGCAATTCATTGCGGTCAGCTTTTCGACGATTCGCGAACGGATTCTGGGGTTGCCGACCCCGCATACAAACCACAGCGACTCGTCACGATTCGTTTCGCACCAGGAATCTTGACCCAGGACAAGGGCGCCATTGATCTGCTTTCCGGTGAGTTTTTGGTCCGCATCGAGAAAGCCCAGAATCTCCCACTGCTTAGAAGCCGCGTTGCAGGCTCGCAAGACCGCCAGAACTTCCCGTCCCAGGCCGCCTGCACCAACAATCACGATTTTTGCGAGTTGGTTCAATCAAATGACCCGTCATGCTAAGGGATAGTCTACAAATTTCTTGACCAGGAGCTCTTGCCCTAGCTTTGCGGATTTGAGAACGGAGACGATTCGCTCCGCGGCATGGCCGTCTCCGTAAGGATTCTGAATGTCAGCCACGGAATTATGGAATTCAGAACTGACCGCTTTTGCGATTCCCTGCGCGATCGCATCGCGCGACTTGTCGACGTCGATCACATTCAGAGCGCGTACGCGTCCAGCCTGCCGGCTGCCGATATTCACCACCGGGAGATGAAAACTTGCGGCTTCTATCATCCCGCTGCTGGAATTTCCGACCATTGCCATCACGTACCGCAGAATGTTGCGATATTTCCGATAGCCGAGATTCAGAACCAGGCGCGCATTCGGCGTCGTTTCCACGAATCGTTCCATTCGCCTCATGAATTCCTGATTGCGGGCGTCCGCATTCAATCCGGTGAACAGAAGATTATGTCCCGCGGCTCGAAGCGCACCCAGAAGATTCTCAACCGTCTCCACCTGATTTTCTTCCAGAGTGGGAGGGTGATATGTGATCAACAGAGTTCTGGAGAGATCAAGTCCGATTTCGGCTTCGAGAGTCGACTTCGGGATCGATTCGAGGGATCGGATCGAATCCATGGCGGGAGAGCCCGTTACGTGCACGCGCCATGGCTCTTCGCCCATTTGCCGTATGCGACGCGCATATTCCGAAGTCGCTGCGAAATGAATGTGGCTGAGTTTTGTGATGCAGTGGCGGATGGGGTCATCAATTGCACCGAACGTGAGTTCACCTCCTTGAATGTGGGCCAGAGGTAGCCGGACGGGGAGTGCAGCGGTTGCCGCAGCGAACATTTCGTATCGGTCGCCAAGCACCAGCACGATCTCAGGCTGAAGGTTGCTGTACGCCGATGTAAATTCCTGGACTCCAATTCCGATCACACTGGCCACGTCCTGTTCGGAGTCTCCATGCATCGCCATCGGCACGCGAGCGGCGATGGGAAAGCCATCACATTCGACTTCCTGGACCGTATTTCCGTACTTGGGATCCAAGTGAGCCGCGGCGACGACGAGTTGCAAGTCGACATCCGGATCATTCTGCAAACGCTGCAATACAGGAAAGTAGATCCCGTAATCAGATCGCCCGACCGTTACCGCGGCAATCCGACGGCTCATGCCAGATCACCAGCGGTAATGAGAGCATCGGATTCGATGTCGCGCAACGATCGTTTGCCAACAATTGACTTCCACTCGGCGGGAGAAATTCCAGTTCCCGGCCTTTTGAAGGCGAGCATTTCACGCGTAATCGTCGTTCCGCGAGGAATCGTGCAAGCGGCCACGATGCTTCGTCGGGCAACCTCTCGAACATTCTGCTCGCCGGGAGTTGGCTTCTTGATTCCGTTACCGCAAGCTGCTTCGACCAATCGGATCGCCGAGACCATGTTGCGAAATGCATTCGGAGTGAGCGAAACTCTGTGATCCGGGCCGGGCAGAGTGTTGTCCAGCGTAATGTGTTTCTCGATGATATTGGCGCCGAGCGCCACGGCCGCGATCGCCAGTTCATTTCCCAGTGAATGATCGCTGAATCCGGCAGGAGTATTAAACGCCTCTTTCAGCGTTTGAATGGCCCTCAGGTTTGCCGACCGTGGATCGGCTGGATAGCTGGAAACGCAGTGCAGAAGCGCAACTGCGGGGCATCCAGAGGAGCAAAGAGCTTCGACTGCGGCTTCAACTTCTTCCATGTGCGACATGCCGGTCGACA
>JASHPL010000461.1 GCA_030038125.1 Candidatus Sulfotelmatobacter sp. | reverse complement strand
ACCGCGCACATCAGGCCCAGCACATTCAGCCAGAACGGAGCGCGAACCGGCGGACCAATATCGCGCCGCAGCCGAAGTTGCAGCAGAAGAGCCGCGAGCCCAATCGCAGCCACAACGACAAGCGCAAGCGGACTCAAAAACGCTGTGCGGCTCGTGTAAATGACCACCAGAGCCAGAGCGAGCAGCAAAAATCCGGCGGCAAAGATAGTCCGCCGGCGCGGCGGTGTGACCGGGGACGAGTTGGAAGGCGCGTCCGGCAACGGATTCCGTCCAAAGTTATACAGGGAGCGAGCAAGAGTTTTCAAATGTCCACACGCGAAAAGCACTTTCCTTGCGCGAAGAGTTCAGCGCACGCTATGCCCCGGAAATCGGCCGGGCGCTGCCAATCAACCATTCAGCTGGGCGTGAATCTCCGTTGTTCAGAGCGTACAGCACAAGTTCGACTCGGGTCGAGATTCCGAGTTTTTCAAAGATGCGAAACAAATATTTCTTGATCGTATGCTCGCTGAGATTCAGTTCTTGGGCAATTTGGCGATTGCCTAAGCCTTCAGCGACTAGCGCCACAACTTGTTCTTCCCGCGGCGTGAGGATCGGCCGGCCCCCAGCATTGAGCACTCGCAGCGAAGGCACCTCCGAGATGAGGTCAAGCAGGCAATTCAGTTGTTCGGTCCCAATCCAGATTTGCCCCGCGGCCACTCGGGTGAGGCATTTGCACAGCAGCCGCAGATTTGAATCGGTGATGCTGAATATGCCGCGAGCGCCGGAGCGAAACGCGCTGACGACCAGTTCCCGGTCCCAAGCCTCAACCAGAAGCACTTTCGGAATCTCGGGATGAGAAAGATGAAAACGGCGAAGGGTCATGGAAACTTCGGTCGCGTTCGTCAGCGTTCCTGCCGAAAGGAGCGCGACGCGCGGAAGTCTCGCGGTGACCGACTGCAAAATAGAAATGGTCTCCATCTGGCAGGTCGAGACCTGAAATTCGGGCCGGCGGCGTAAAGCTCCACTCAGCAATTGTGCCTGCATGCGGTTGGAATCAGCAATCAGCACGGCGATCGTTCCGGAAGCGGCGGCGGACGACGGACACATAGATGATGTCTCCTGCAAATCTAGAGACGATGCTGCGATTGTAGGAATGCGGATGTGCGTCCACAAGCAACGGGATCACAAATTCGAAACGCCGTGTTCAAAATGGGAAATGAAATTCGATGCTCTTGCATCGCGCCGAAATGCCGGTCCGTCTGTGGAAACCGGAACCGATAGGATTGGTTTATCAATACCAACTGATGCAACAGCTTCATTTTCGTTGGGAAATTCTCAGCACGCGTCTACGGCTTTCAATTTGGGAAAATTCCGGGGAATCCTCGAACCGGCAAACATGTGACATCGCAACCATGCAAGTCTACTTTTGTGGATGACTCTCAAGTAGATATGCGACGAGTTCGCCGATTCCTTCCGCGTGCAGACACGGCTCGTTAAGCCTTTCATTCTCAGACATCAGCGGCCCTCGTTCCATTTTTCGATGCATCCTACCTTCGTAGATGGAACTTCTCATGTCTTGTTGCTTCCGAGACTTGCAGGTAACTTGCGCGAAGAGACAGAACAGACGTGACAAGAGACCATCATCAGGGCGTCACATCGCAGAAAGCACGCCACGCGAGATGAAGCGGTACTTCATATTCGGACTGATCGCAGTCGGGTCATTGATTTTGCAGTGCGGTTCGACGGCTTTCGGGCAGAAGCAGGATAACAACGCGTCCCTGCCCGCGGGCCAGGAAACTTCCCGATCCAGCTTAACCGGGGCAGGAGCGGGAGGCGATCATACAACGGCCGCAAAACCCGGAGAAGCGGATGGCTTGGGAAACTCTTTACTCGGAGGGACACGCCATCCGCTCTACCGGTTACGACCCAGCGATGTGGTCGAGATCAGCTTCACCGTCGCCCCTGAGTTCAATCAAACCCTCACCATCCAGCCGGATGGCTACGTCATGCTGAAAGATGCAGGCATGATCAAGGTCGAGGGGCTGAACCTTGCGGAATTTTCCGCTACCGTCGAGCAAGCCTATCGCGGTTATTTGCATGACCCCGAAGTGGCTGTTTCGCTCAAAGATTTCGAGCGACCTTATTTCATTGTCGGGGGGCAAGTCGGCCATCCCGGAAAATACGAACTTCGTTCCGACGTCACGGTCGCGGAAGCCGTACAAATCGCCGGGGGTCTGACGCCGGAAGCGAAACACTCCCAGGTGGTGCTGTTCCGGCGCGTGAATGACGAGTTGGTCGAAACCCGTTTGCTCAATCTCAAGCAAATGCTAAAGCAAGCCCACTTGAAAGAGGACGCCCATCTTCAGCCTGGCGACATGATCTTTGTTCCGCAGAATACGATTTCCAAAATCGACCGCTTTCTGACCAAACCTTCAATGAGCATGTACATGAACTCCGCACAATTTTAAGGACGCTGTCCTCACTCGCATGCCCGGCGAAGACCCAATCCGCGGAAACAATCCGGTGGCAACACCCACTCTGCGGGAGTTGGCGATGGTGTTGTTCCGCCAGCGAAGGGTCTTCGTCTGCGTCTCGGCATTGGTGGTCGCGGCAACACTTTTTTATGCCTTTGCCGGGGCCAGATATCAGGCGCACATGAAAATTCTCGTACGGCCCGGGCGTGCTGACGCTCCCGTAAGCGCGCAGGAGAATGCGCCCATTGATCTGACTCATCTCGCCATTACGGAAGAGGACCTGAACTCCGAGGTCGAACTGCTGCGCGACGACCAGGTGCTCCGCAAAGTAGTGGAGGAAAACGGGCTGGGCGGGCGCGACTGGCTGCACTTTCTGCGTCCGGGGGAAGGACGGGATCAGCGCCTGGAGCGGGCTGCCCGGCGGTTGGCGAAGCAACTGGATGTGCAGTCCGTGAAAAAGACGAATCTGATCGCGATCCGCTATGCATCAGGTGATCCGCAACTCGCCGCGAAGGTGCTGCAATCGCTGGCCAATGCCTATCTTCAAAAACACACGGTTGTGCATCGGCCTCCCGGTGAATTTCATTTCTTTGAGCAACAGATTGCGGATTCGCGCCGCCAGTTGGAGGCCGCTCAGAATGCAATTCTTGAATTCACCAGCCTTCATAACGTGGTGCGGGCGGATCAACAGCGCGATCTTGCCCTGCAGAAGCTGAGCGAAGTAGACGCCAGTTATCGGCAAACACGAATCGATCTCGCCGAAACCCAGCAGCGAGTTTGGGAACTCCAGTCTCGGATGACGGTGTTGCCTGAGCGAACCACGACCCAGGTGCATACCGCGGACAATCCTGAGTTATTGCAAGCACTGAAATCCAACCTGCTCGATCTGAAACTGAAGCGAACCGAGCTGCTAACCAAGTTTGAACCAAATCATCGTCTGGTGCAGGAGATCGACCAGCAAATCGCGCAGGCAGAATCTGCCATCGCCGCCGAAAATGCCTCTCCGGTGCGGGACGAAACCACGGACAAAAACGCTCACTATGAGTGGGCGAAATCGGAATTAGAGCGCGCTCAAGTGCAACTGCGTGCGCTGCAAGCACGGGCAGTGGCCACCGCGGCACAGGAGGCCGCATATCGCTCCGGCGCGCAACAATTAGGAGAGGACGCGATCACTCAGCAGGATCTCGAGAACACCGAAAAAGCTGCGGAAGACAATTATTTGCTCTATGTAAAGAAGCAGGAAGAAGGCGCATGGCCGATGCCTTGGATCAGCGGGGCATCGTCAACGTTGCCATCGCGCAAGAGCCCGTGGCCCCGGCGTTGCCGGCCTATTCCACCTGGACGGTGCTTGCCGTTGGATTCTTCGGCGCGGGCATCGCAGGCACCGGCGGAGCATTTGCCGCCGATTATTTTGACCCGGCATTTCGAAATCCGGAGGATGTCATTGCCGTTCTCAGTACTCCCGTTTTGGCTTCTCTTCCATTCGAAAGCGAACAAAGGTCACTGGCATGAATCTCTGGGAAAACACCGTCGCCTTTTCGCAAACTTCCCCTGACTGTACAACTAAGGGGCACCCACGAGAGGTGAGAATCTTACGCCCTGCGAAAGCCTGGACTGCAGAGTACTTTGCGCGGGAGCAGGTACGAAGCCTGGTTCGGCAAGTCTTTTTCAACAGCATGCACGGAGATGCAAAAACGCGAATTCGGCAAGTTGTGTTCAGCGCACCGGAGCCGGAAACTGACGTGCGTAGCCTCTGCCGACGAACTGGGGAAGTTCTGGCCCTCGAGAATGTTGGAGACGTTGCCGTGATGGGAAACTATCCCAGAATCTGTCCGCGTAGCGACGCAGATCTCGATACCGCGGCCGAAGCGAAGTCTGGGCGCGCAATGACGCCATTGCGGGAAATCGCTTCGCGGATTCAAGAGAACCTGTGGTTGGTACCCAATTCCGCGCCGGATTCCATTCCCGTTACCGCAAAATTGCATTCCGATCTTTTCGATCTGCGCCGCGAATTCGACTACTCAATTCTCGAAGGTGCACCGTTCGGACAATCGCAAGAAGTATCGGCTATGGCGCAATTGGCAGATGGAGTCGTTCTGGTTCTATCCGCTCGTCATACGCCGCGAGCCACGGCCGTTAGCCTTAAGCGGTCGTTAGAAATGGTGCAGGCGCGAATCCTGGGCACGGTCCTGATCGACCGGGCGTTTCCCATCCCAGAGAAGATTTACCGGCGTTTGTAATGACTGCGAACTCGAGCGGTTTACAGAACGGTGTGTAGCGCGGAACAGGCTTGGGACGGTCACGGTTTTAACCGAGCCGACAACCGCAGGGAACCGACGCGGCTTTAGCCGATGCGGGGCGCCCCCGGTGGATTGCTCCGTTTCCTAAGCAACAAGAGCAACTGGAAGTTTTGTGGAAAAGCTGGCAAGAACGCGATCCGGACTCAATGAGCGGAGCTATGAGTAAGAACGCTGGTCTTCAGAAAAACGATCTGACCTGCCGACTAGCGCAGCCTGAGCCAGCGGCGAAAGCGTGGTTTGTCGTACAAACGCGATATCGATTCGAAAAAAAAGTGGCGGAGCATCTGGCAAATAAAGGAATAGAAGTGTTTCTTCCCCTGCGAAAAGAAAACCGCGACTGGAGTGACCGCAAAGCAATTGTCAGCGTACCTCTTTTCCCGGGTTATGCATTCGTTTACACGGACTGGACCGTGGTTCCCCGCTTGCTCGTACTGCAAACCGTCGGCGTAATGGGATTCGTCAGTTTCGCCCGAGCCGCCGCAATCGTGCCGCGAAAGCAGATTGAAGACTTGAAATTGCTGCTGGCCGAAGCCGTACCTTTCTCTCTCTATCCGTTTGTCAAAGTCGGTCAGCGTGTCAGGATTCGTGGTGGCTGCCTCGACGGCGTGGAAGGCCTGCTCACTCAGCGTGAGAAAGAAAAGCTAGTCATTTCGATCGACTCTATCCAGCGCTCGCTGGCGATCGAGATTCGCGGCTACGAACTGGAATATATCTGAATTGTCCTCTCCTCTTGCAAATCCCATTCCATCGCAACCCCAAGCCGACCTGGCTCGGCTCATTCCAGGAGAAGCTCCGGTATTGCGGATTAACAGCAGGAAACCCTCCGCATTCGTGAGGTCCTTCGGGCCTGAAGCAGTATCGGAGATTGCAGAGCGGAACGAATTCCTTTCGGCAAAAAAAAGCTTTCTGTTTTTACTGCCGCAGCCATTGCAGACGGGAGCGGCTCCAAAATGCTTGCGGTCCGTCGTAGCCGACCTGACGCTGGTCGCGTTAAATTGGCTTTTGCTCGGTGCGCTGCTGGTTCCGATGCGAATGATCTTCCCGCAAGTGTGGATCTTTTCCTACGCTGCCGGTGCCCCGCGCTCCTTGGTAGGAGTGGCGCTTTTGCATGGCGCACTGATCACCCTGATCGGCTATTCGGAAGGACTGTATGCCCGATCTCGCGAACTCCGACAACAGCAACAGATTTTGGCAGTCTCCGTAATCTGGGCAACGACACTGCTAAGTGCCGCGTACTGGATGCAGGGAGTGCCCTGGACCCGCAGCGCCCTGTGCCTGATTGCAGGGGTGATGCATTTTGGCGCGCTTTGGGCATCCCGCTGGCACGGCAGCTTGAAACGACGCCGATCGGAACCGTCGTGCCAGAACCTGCGCAACGTCTTGATTGTGGGAGCAGGTCCTGTCGGCCGGCGCGTTGCTTCCTACATCCGGGCAGATCGCGAGAGCGCTCGCACTGTTCTTGGCTTTTTGGACGATGAGAGATCTGCCGAAGATGGCGTGATGGGGCAGGTCAGTGAATTGGCCCATGTCGCACGAACAAAATTTGTTGACGAGGTAATCCTGGCTGCTCCGCCCGATCGTAGCCTGCTGTTGCGGGTTCTCGATGAGGCGCTGCGACTGCATCTCGATTTAGGGATCGTTCCTGAGCTGTTCGGCTGCAAACCGGCGGGCAGCGTCGAAACTCTAGGAGACCTGCCGCTCGTCTGCGTGCATGCAGAGCGATTACCCGCAGCAGCTCTTGTTATGAAACGGCTGCTCGATATTTTTGCAGCAGGATTGGCTTTGGTCCTGCTTTCACCTTTGCTGGTCGCAATCGCCACGCTGATCAAACTTGATTCGCCAGGACGCGCGCTCTACTGTGCGCAACGTGCCGGACGAAAAGGGAAGCCATTTCGCTGTTACAAATTTCGCACCATGGTGAGCCATGCCGACAAGCTGAAGGACGACCTGCGACAAAACAACCAGAGGTCCGGTCCTTTTTTCAAAATCGTGAACGACCCGCGAATCACACGCGTCGGACGCCTTCTGCGGCGATACAGTCTGGACGAATTGCCTCAGCTTTGGAATGTGCTCATCGGGGATATGAGTCTGGTCGGCCCACGGCCGCATCCGCTCGATGATTTCGCCGTCTATGCCACCCAGCATCTCGCGCGGCTCGATATGACCCCGGGAATCACGGGCCTCTGGCAGGTAACGGCCCGCCGCGATCCATCCTTTCAACGCAGCATGCAATTGGACCGGGAATACATACGAACCTGGAGCTTGAAGCTTGATTTCGAAATTCTGCTGAAAACGGTTCTTGCCGTGGTGCGGGGGGAAGGGGATTGATGTCGGCAACCGCTCTGACTACCCAGCGAAATTGGAGCGGCTTCGCTCTCGCGGCGGAAGCCATCAAAGCGGCGTTACGGCCGCTTCAGTTGCTCGCTGCCGCACCGTGCTTTCTGTTCTTGACGGCGCTGACCGCGATGCTGCTCCGGCATCCCGACGTGCAGTTTTATGAAATTGACCGCGTGGCTTTTGCTTTCCTCGTCATTGGCGTGGTTGGAAGGGCAATCGTGCTGCGCCAGCCCATATTCCTGATCAGTCGGGCGAGTTGGCCGATGCTGGGGCTTACTCTGTTGGCACTGGTAAGCGCGCTGAGTCAACCTTTCGATCATGAAGTCTGGAGCTTGCTGGCGTCGAAGTTCATTGTTCCATTCACCATGTTTCATCTGGCGCAGCTTGTCTTCACAGAAGAGAAACGCCTTCGGCAGTTCGAGACTTTTTCTCTTATTGTTCTTGCGTATCTAGCTTTTACCTCCATCGCATTTCTCGCCGGAGCCCGGTCGCTCATCTTCCCTCGATTCATTCTCGATGAAAGCCTTGGCGCACATGCGGATCGCGCCCGTGGACCGCTGTTGCAGGCAGTCGCCAATGGGGTTTCGCTCAACATGCTCGGCCTGCTGGCGTTTCATTCATACCGGCGGGGAAGGGCCAAGGGAGCCAAGATCCTATTGCTGTTGGCGTCTGTGCCGGTCGCGATCCTGGCCACCATGACACGCGCAGTGTGGCTGTCATTTGTGGCGACTGTAATCGCTCTGATCTTTCTCGCAAAGAACCGAAGGGCGCGCTGGCTTGGCCTTGGGCTGGTGATGGTAGGAGCCCTGGGGATGGTTGTCGTGTTCACTTCCTCCGATCTTGACGGCGCTCTTATGGACCGGCTGGAGGAGCGCGGACCCGTGGATTTTCGCCAGGCTGTTTACGCCGGAAGCTGGCAGATGTTTTTGGAAAGACCGCTCACTGGCTGGGGTTTCCATCAGATGCCGGGCGAATTGCCTCGATATGTCAGCGGTTATTCAGAGAAACTACTGTACCCGCATAACACATATCTCGAACTACTAGTGGAGCATGGGATAGTGGGCTTGGCGCTTTATCTATGGTTGATCTGGGAACTGTGGCGGCTGGGCCTCGGTCCCGTTCCAGCCGGTGAGCAGGGGGGATTTCTTGATCGGCCGTTTCATCTCCTCTGGCCGCTCCTGCTTGGAGTTTATTACTTGAACGCGGCGGTAGTCGTCATGAGCTATCAGTTCGTCAACGGACTGCTGTTCGCCTTGGCAGGCATGTTGGCTGCGCAACGCCACCGCTCCGAGTTGTGACCTCGTGCGGACGGTCGCCTATCTCGCGAATCTGTTTCCTTCTCCAGTTGAACCGTATGTCGTCGATGAAATTGAAGAGCTGCTTGGCAGAGAAGTTCACGTCATTGCCGGAAGTGTGCGAAGGCCGGCGCCAAAAGATGCTTGCAAGTTTCCGCCGGACATCGTGCTGCGGAGAATGAGTCCGCTCGTGCCGCTTCAGGCTGCTTGGCTTTGCCTGCGGAAATGGAACCGAATTTCCGACCTGATGCTGCGAGTTCTTTGTCGCGGAAATGAAGGGCCGTTCCAGCGAATTCGAGCCTTATTCCACACTTGGCTGGGAGCTTGTTATGCAGTGTT
>JASHPL010000005.1 GCA_030038125.1 Candidatus Sulfotelmatobacter sp. | reverse complement strand
GAGCCGGTCAATGTCCCGGAAGCCACGGAGCGGGCGCTGCTGACCGGGCAAACCGCCATTGCGTATCCTCCTAACGCCAAGGGCCAGCAAGGTACGGTGGTTTTGCAGGTATTGATTGGCCGCGATGGTACGGTGCAAGACGCGAAATTTCTGCAGGGATCACTGGCTTTTGCGCGTGCGGCGATCGACGGCGTCCGGACGTGGAAGTTCAAGCCCTACATTTTCAATGGTGTCCCAGTCTCGGTGCAAACGCTCGTGACCTTGACCTTCCACCCAGGCCAGTAGCGAATCCACTTTGAGTTACATGCTGGAACAATCTCGGCCTACCCTGTGTCCGGAAATCGCTGTTGCCTTGACCCCGGTCTAAGTTCATATCTGAGAGCCATTTGCAGTGTGTCGCAGTTTGGTCGGCCGGAGGGTTACCGGAAGTGGGACAATTTGAGCAGCCAGCGGTTACGAATCCGCATCTACCGGATATAATGGTCAAAGTTCCTCAGGAAGTTTCCCTTCCGGAAGATGGCCAAACGGATGTCCATGAAAACTAAAGCAGCGATCCTTGTCACCTCTTTCGCCGTACTTGTCTTTGTCGTCGTCGGTTCCATGGGAGGCGTACATGCCTCCTCCAATGACGGCGCTTACCGCCAACTGCAGGTCTATAGCGAAGTGCTCTCGCGGGTGCAGAGCGAGTACGTCGAAGAACCGAATATTCCGAAGGTGACCGACGGCGCATTGCATGGGCTGCTGGAATCGCTCGACTCGAATTCCGCTTACATGTCTGCCGACGACTACAAGGCCTATAAAGATCACAAGAGCCAGGGTAAAGCCGACATCGGCGCTGCAGTTTCGAAGCGGTTTGGCTATGCCGATGTGGTAGCCGTGCTGCCGGACTCGCCGGCCGCCAAGGCGGGAATTGAGGAAACCGACATCTTTGAGTCCATTGAAGGACGGAGCACGCGCGACATGTCGTTGCCGGAGATACGCAATCTACTGGCCGGACCTTCGGGAACGACAGTGAATCTGGAGGTTGTGCATGCGCGGCGCGCCGAACCGCAGAAAGTCGCGATTACGCGTGAGGTAGTCAACATCCCTCCAATTACCGACAAATTGATGGACGACGGCATCGGCTATGTCAAGGCCGAGGCTTTGACCAAGGGCAAGGCCCAGGACATCGCAGTCAAGATCAAGGCGCTCGAGAAATCAGGGGCGAAGAAGATTCTGCTCGATCTGCGCAATTGCGCCGAAGGCGACGAGAACGAAGGCATCGCAGTAGCAAATCTGTTCCTGAATCACGGGACGATCACCTATCTGCAGGGACAAAAGTTCCCGCGCGAATCGTTCAATGCTGATCCTGCGAAAGCGATCACCAGTCTTCCGGTTGCCGTGCTCGTGAATCGCGGCACAGCGGGAGCAGCCGAAATCGTGGCCTCGGCAATCCTGGAGAATGCGCGGGGGGATATTGTTGGCGATAAGACCTTTGGTGACGGCTCTGTCGTCAAGACCTTTGACTTGCCCGATGGCGGTGCCCTGATTCTTTCCGTTGCCAAGTATTATTCCCCGAGCGGCAAGGTGATTCAGGATGTGGCCGTCACCCCCAACGTTCTGGTTGCGGATGAGGACGACACTGTCGCTCCCGACGATGAAGAAGAACCGTCGACACCTCAAGACGAAGTCAAACCGAAGATCACGCCGGATGATCAACTGAATAAGGCCGTAGAAGTCCTGAAGAGCCGGACGAGCTAGACCTCCGCGTTAGCCATCAATCAATCGCGCCTCTTCCCGGGGGCGCGATTTGCTCTTCACCGTATCTCATTGATCCAATTGAAATGTGTGATCCCGATGCGCCGCGCTTCTACAGGCAGCTGGCGTGTCCGAGTGGAAGGCGCTGCGGTTAACAACTCGCGCCTCCGCAACAGGTGAGAGCGATTGCTTCGATGATGATGCTGGCGAGATCGGTTAATTTGAGGCTGCCGAGGAAGGGTTATTGCGGGAGCGTGGAATCGGGATGCGGCGCAAAGTAACCCTTGCGCGCGCGTACTTGCAGATCTTTCTTTAGGGAGGAAATCTCGATCGTGCGGTAGCGCCCATCGGCGTCGAAATCGGCCGGTCTGTACGACACCACATACTGGCTGCGCAGCTCATCTTCGATCGCCGCGTAGGAGTGGGTGATGTCTTTCATTTTGAATGGGAAAAAAGCGCGACCGCCGGTGGCTTCGGCGAGTTGTTCCAGCACTTTGTCGCCGCGCAGGACAAGGCCGCTGTCGTCGGTCGAGATCGCGTAGATGATAACTTCCGCGCGTTGCGCCATCTCGATAGCCTGCGCTTTGGAGTAGTCACTCTGGTTATCTTCCCCGTCGCTGACGATAATGATTGCCTTGCGAATCGGATAGTTCGTGCGGTCCTTAAGGAATTTTTCCTTGCAGGTCCGATAAATCGCGTCGTATAACGCCGTTCCACCGCCATCGTGCAGCTTGTGGACACTCGCCGCGAGAAGTTGCGCATTATCGGTGAAGTCCTGAACCAGCTGCGTGCGGGTGTTGAAGCCTTCCACAAACGCTTTGTCGAAACCGGCTCGCAGCGTGTGCTCGAGGAAGCTTGTGGCGGCTTCCTGCTCAAATTCGAAGCGGCTGTCGACCGACCCGCTGACGTCGATGAGCAGTCCGATGTGCAGCGGCAGATCGCTGTCGCGGTGGAAGTTCACGATCTCCTGGGGCGGTTTGTGATCGTCAAGAATGCTGAAATCGTTCTGCGTCAGACCACGCACGAATTTGCCGTGCTTGTCGGTCGCGATGAACAGGACGTTGACCTCGTTCACCTGGGCGCGAATCGTGATCATCGCGCTCTGCGGATTGCTGGCATCGTCTGCCGCTGGGCTTCCGGTGCTGTATGCGCTCAGATTTGCGGTATCAGTCACATAGGCGGACTGGGCTTGAGACTGCCCTTGCAACGCGGCAACCAGCGGCAGCGCCACAAGAACGCGAAAAAGGTTGCCTATGTACTTCATGCCCGAAACGCCCAAAATTTTCACGAAATCCCCGTCCAAACCACACTTCCAACGTTGTTAGATGCACGCCTGATGCCGAAAAATGCATGCGGCACCATCCAGCTATCTCATTGACTCTAGGTCCAGCTTGCGGGAAGCGCCAAGTTACAAAAGGAGCACACGTTCGGTCATAGCAAAAGCCTTGCAGATTCTAGCGTTTGCGCGCCCGTGTCTGCTCCTCCGGCAGTAGCCAAAGGGATTCCCGCAGAAAAACAGATGTGGTTACCCATTCTCGATTTCCCTAGAATCTCTGGCGGAGACTCGCGAACTGGAGGATTTCATGAACAAGTGGCTGCTGTTCGTTTTGATTCTGATCATATCGTCGGCGGCTCTTGCCGCTAATGACGAGCGCGAAGAAGAACGCGTCAAGGATGCGGGCGAGGTGTTGAAAGAGATTCTGAACATTCCCGATGACATTCCGCAAGACCTGCTTGATAAGGCTGAGTGCGTGATCATACTTCCTTCGGTGAAAAAAGGAGCGTTCGGCATTGGCGGCAGCTACGGCCGCGGCGTGATGGTCTGCCGCGGCGGGGAACATTACAAAGGAAAATGGGGCGCGCCGGCACTGTACGCGCTCGAAGGGGTCAGCGTTGGATTCCAGTTGGGTGGGCAGGCCACAGATTTTGTCTTGCTGGTGATGAACCCAAAAGGAGCGCAGTCTCTGCTTTCCAGTAAGGTGAAGTTAGGAGCGGATGCGTCGGCCGCGGCCGGACCGAAAGGCCGTACTGCGGAAGGCGCCACCGACGTGGTCATGCAGGCCGAGATTCTTTCCTATTCTCGGAATAGAGGATTGTTTGCCGGAATCTCTCTGGAGGGTTCTACGCTGCGGTCTGATGGCAGCGCCAATGAAAAACTTTATGGAAAGAGATTAACGGCGAAAGAAATCATTCGCGAGAACAAAGTCGGGGTTCCAGCTTGCGCGCATGAATTGGTTGCCCTTCTCGATAAGAAGTCGCCTGTGAACAAATCTGATCCGAAATCACTGGAGTAACAGCGCGCAGTAATTGTGCAGTCACACACGGTGTCTCCTGTGGAGAAGCTTCCTTCTGAAGTAGTTCGCTGCGCCTGGGCGAAGGGCGATCTCAGCCTTCGCTATCACGATGAGGAGTGGGGTGCGCCCGCGCACGATGATCGCACACTCTTCGAATTTCTAATTCTTGAGGGCGCGCAAGCTGGCCTGAGCTGGAGCACGATTCTCAACAAGCGCGAGAACTATCGCAAAGCTTTCGTCGGATTCGATCCTCGGCGCGTTGCGCGTTACGATCGCCGCAAGATTCAGCAATTACTTCGCGATCCGGGAATCGTGCGCAACCGACTCAAGATCGCTTCGGCCGTTCAGAACGCGAAGGCATTCCTTCGCCTGCAAGAGGAACTCGGCAGCTTCGACCGCTACATTTGGCAGTTCACAGGCGGAACTCCGCGCATAAATGCCTGGAGATCTCCGAAGCAGGTTCCGGCGCGGACCACGGAATCTGACGCCATGAGCAAAGATCTAAAACATCGCGGATTCAAATTCGTCGGCTCGACGATTTGCTATGCCTTCATGCAGGCTGTGGGGATGGTGAATGATCACGTGGTCGACTGCTTCCGATACAAAGACCTGAGCGGCTAGAACTCTGTAGCGGTTTCTCAGTTGATGCCGTGCAACAGAGAAACATCGACCACCGATGTCTGCTATGGCTCACAGAGCTCGTTGTTCCGAACCCCACTTCTCGCAAAGCGTGGAAAGTTGAGACATCCCCCGGGCTTTGGTGAATGAATACCCACTGCTCTATGCGCTGGCCGCGTCCCGGCCGCCCAGCGGCAAGAAATATTGTGTGCCCTTGATGGGTTCTGTGACCTTGCGCAGCAGTTCCTGCAGGTCTTCGTTGCGATCGACAAAGTCGATCTCCGAGGTATTCACGATCAGCAGATCCGACGATGTGTAGTGAAAGAAGAAGTGCTCGTAGGCCTTGACCACCTCTTCCAGATATTCGTCGCTCACGGCGCGTTCGCCGGGCGCATTCTTTTTCTTCAGCCGCTTCTTCAGCACCTCCGGCGCGGCCTGGAGATAAATCACGAGATCGGGCGTGGGCAACTGCTCACGAAAATAGTTGTAGTAAAGATTGTAGGTGTCAAGTTCCAGGTCACTGAGATTGAGGCAGGCAAATAGCTTGTCCTTTTCGAAGATGAAGTCGGCGACAACAGTGCGCTGGGATGTGGGACCCAAATCAAGGGTACGCAACTGCTCGAAGCGCCGCACCAGAAACGCAAATTGCGCCTGGAATGCGGCTCCACGTTCCCCTTCATAGAAAGGTGCAAGAAACGGGTTCGAGTCGGGCTCCATGACGCGCTGCGCGTTTAAGCGCTCGGCCAGAATCGCCGCCAATGTGCTTTTGCCGACTCGGATGGGGCCTTCTACCGCAATATAACGGGGAAGCTCGAAAAGGTTCGCCATGGGCTCGCGATGTTGCGGAAAAGGCAGAATAGCTCGGAACCGATGAGAGTGACAATTGAGGGAAAAGTTAACAGCAGAGGAAAACTCCGCCGGATTTAAGATCAAACCTGCCAATTTTTAGGGTAGTAGGTCAAACAAACGCAGGTTTCTCGACTCCACAAAAATGCGCTTAAACTCGCACTTTTGCTTCGCTGGAAATGAATTTACCCATTCTCACGATTTACAATCTTCGCATGCTGGGAAGCGTGTTGAGCGGAGCCGCGGCTGCAACCTTGATCGCCGCGGGATACCAGTGCATGGCGCCGACCGGGCAATGGTATGGTCGCACGTTCACGGGCTTAGCGCGCGGCACAAACCAACTGGCGCTCACGTTTGACGATGGTCCGAATGATCGGCACACCCTGCAGTTGCTCGAAGTGTTGGCCAAACACGGGGTGCATGCGACCTTCTTTCTGATTGGACGGTACGTGCAGCAGCGGCCCGAAATCGTCCGGAAAATTGCGGAGCAGGGACACGTGATCGGCAATCATACGTTTAGCCACCCACTGCTCATCTTCAAGAAGGATTCTGAAATCCGTAGGGAGCTCTGCGACTGCCGTGCCGCCCTGCGCGAAGCCATCGGCGAACACTCGCATCTTTTCCGTCCGCCATTTGGGGGACGCAGGCCCGCTGTTTTGCGTATCGCCCGCCGACTCGGGATGCAGCCGGTCATGTGGAACGTAACCGGCTATGATTGGGACGCACCACCTGCGGCGGTAATCGAAACGAAGGTCATGCGGCAAATTCGTGGAGGTGATGTGATTCTTCTGCACGACGGCGGCCACCGGCAGATGGGGGCGGATCGTTCGCAGACTGTGACCGCAACCGACCGCCTCATCACACATTACAAGAATGCAGGCTGTACCTTTGCAACGATTCCGCAGATGCTCGAAGGAAGATGCCACTGGGCAAACGAAAATGAGAGCTGCGTCTCAAATTCAGGAATCGACGGAAAGTGAGCTGGTTTTCCTCTTGGGACCGCATTTCGGTGACGCGATTCACTAGAAGTGCTCGCGCAACTCTGCAAAGCTTCCGACGATCAACAAATGCTGCAGTGCTGGCGCGGGATTGAGTTCTTCGTGTTCGAGGATCCAAGTGTCTCCATGCGGCACGAAAACCGCATGCAGGCCGGCGGCAAGCGCGGGGTTGATGTCGGACTTCGGGCTGTTGCCGACCATCCACGTGGACTGCTGCTCTAATCCAAATTGCTCGACGATGCGAGCGTACACGTCGGCATTTTTTTCGGCGACGACTTCAGTGGATACAAAATATTTGCTTACCCCCGAGCGTTCGACTTTCCCCTTCTGCTCGACGCTTTCGCCTTTCGTTACCAGAATCAGGCGATGTCGCTCATTGAGATATTGCAAGGTTTCGGGTACATCAGGAAGAAATTCAATGGGATGATTTGCAATTGCGCTTGTGAAAGTCTGGATCTGAGCGGGAAGTTCAGCAGTGACAGGCTCCGGACTCAATTTTTCGAATGTATCGACGAGGGCGTGGGTGAAGCTTTGCAACCCGTATCCGTGCTTGACAATGCATTCGCGCTCGACGTCATTGAGCACTTCGCGCACCTGCTCGGGAGTGAATTCGTGATGATTCAGAAATGAGATAAAACGGGCGATGGCGCGCTCGAAGTAGATATTGTTCTCCCAGAGAGTATCGTCGGCGTCAATGAGGAGGGTTTGTGCGCCGTTGCCGGCAGAATTCGGTATTGGAGTTGGCATGCGTCAGATTTCCGCGATGAACAGGGTGCGATGGGCAAGCCGGAAGCAACGGCGCTCATTTGTTGACTACTGTTGACTACTGATTTCTCTTATCCCACCCAGTCCAATCGTGCTTCCGATGCGATGATCCCGGCTTTGTGTCCCATATCGAGCAGGCGGCGGACGGCTTCCCGGCCGTCGGCGCCGTAGTCGAGCGTACGCTCGTTCACGTACATGCCCACGAATTTGTCGGCGGATTGCGAATCGAGATCGCGGGCAAACTGCATGGCGTAGGACAAAGCTTCTTCTCGGTGGTCAAGCGCGTACTGAATGCTTTCGCGCAACGCTTGCGTCACAGCCGCCGTAAGTTGTGGTCCCAATGCACGGCGGATGGCATTTCCTCCGAGGGGCAGGGGTAGGCCGGTGACTTTCTGCCACCAGCGGCCAAGATCGACAACCCGGTGCAAGCCGGATTTGTCGTAGGTCAACTGGCCTTCGTGAATGATCAGGCCGGCTTCGTACTTGCCCTCAAGCACCTGGGGAATGATCTGATCGAAAGGAACGACTTCGGTTTCGACCCCAGGGGCAAAAAGATGCAGCGCGAGATATGCCGTGGTCAGCATGCCCGGGACGGCAATCCGTTTCGTCTTGATTTCATTCGCCGTGAATGGGCGCGGCGAAACGACCATGGGGCCATAGCCTTCGCCCACGCTGCCGCCACAGGCCATCAGCGCGTATTTGTCCTGGATATATGGATAAGCGTGGAAAGAAATTGCGGTCACGTCATAGACTCCCTCGCGGGCCTTCTGATTCAGGGTTTCAATGTCGCACAGAGTGTGGGTAAAGCGCAGGCCGGCAGTGCGTACTTTGTGCGTAGCCAGGCCGTAGAACATAAAGGCATCGTCGGAATCCGGGCTGTGCGCGACGCTGATCTCCCGGAGTTGGAATGATGAATCGTCGACTGGTGCGTGCGTTGTTTCGGAGACTGTGGTCATTTTTCTGCTCCAACCAACCCGATCAGATGGGCCGCTCAGTGTGCTTTGGCATTACCGCGCCAGCGCACCGCAATCGCAGCCGCGAGCATGATTTTCATGATTTCCGCAGGCAGGAAGACGTATGCAGCCGCGAAGGAATGCATCAGCACGTAAAGCCAGGCAAGTCCACCGGCAAAAAGAAGAATCTCGGCAATTGTTCCAGCGACGGTGGCGCGGACGAAGCTCTTTCTGCCGCGTTCGAAAATATAGCCGGCGGAAAATGCGACGAACGGATACGTCAGCAAGAATCCGCCCGTAATACCAAATAGCTGCGCGATTCCCCCCGCACCGACGGGGTTGAACACCGGTAGCCCGGCAGCGCCTTCGATCAGATAAAGTGCGAGCGCGGCGAATCCGCGACGGCTGCCGAGCAACAAGCCCACGACGAGCACACCGAAGTTCTGCATGGTGAGCGGGACGGGAGTGAGAGGCAGCAATGGAACCGTGACACGCGCGCACAAAGCTACGAACAGACTTGCACCGACAACCAGCGCAGCGTTGCGCGCGTTCTCGATGCCGCGGTCTTGCCGAATTGTCAGTGTCTCCAACAGAAACTTTGGCATACGGTCTCCAGCCTCAAGACAGATCAAAGTTCGAGACGTTTCGATTGCTGATTGAGTTCGCTCGAAGATCCTTCAGGCACGACTTTATGCAGGTTGCGTCTCAAATGGACGAAAAGCGCAATCGCCACGCACACCACCACCAGCGTACTCGCACCAAGAATCAGAAACCACCAGATCATCCGCACAGCGCGATTAGAATATCAGAAAGCCGCTAGGCGCTTGCGCTGGCCTTGCGTTCGGCCATGCGCTGGCGCATGTTTTCGATGCGTTTCATGAGGAACTGAAGGCGGTTTCTTCCCCATTTCGTGCGCGTGACGGCTTGCTCGATGGTGCGGAAAAACTCGGGATCATCAAGCCTTTTACGCAGTTCTTTGACAAGGGGATGAATCTTGGCATACATGATGAACAGTTCACCGCTGAATCCTGGCTGAAGGAAAAGATCCCCGTTCAAAACGCCCTGGAGGACGAACGAGGTCACCATATTCCAGTAGCCGGCTACTTGTCGTAACCATGCGTTTTCTTGGCTGCCAAACGCCCAGGCCACTTTCATGAAATCGTCGGCGCTTTGAGGGAAAAAATCTTCCATCCACCATCTTCGAGCCTTGCGCATTTCGCCTTCACGGCGGAGATCGTACAGTTGCAGGATCAGTTGAGCATCAGCTACGGTAGGTTTCTTGGCCATGCTGCCTCCTTGGAATTGATACGGAAACTTTAGACGTGGAAGAACTTGAGAGGAAGCGGAAAATGTTTTTGAGAGTCTTGAGCTACAGCTCGGAGCTATACGTCGCATCGCAGAGCAAAACCAGGTTTCCCGACTCCTCGGAATCGCCAGAGCGAGGCAATCTCTACCCTCCAAATGACAGTGGGATAGTAAAGAACTCCTCTAGGATGCACTGCTGGCAGCAGCCTCCGGTTGGGGCGCAGCACGCTCATAATCGCATTCTTTATTGGGACAAGCAATCACCGGACCGGCCTTCAAATTCTTCTCGACCAGGTATTCACTGCCGCACTTCGGGCACTTTTCGGCGATCGGCTTATTGGCCGAAGTGAACTTGCACTTCGGATAATTACTGCAACCATAAAACGTGTTGCCCTTGCGCGCGCGCTTCTCGACGAGTTCGCCGTCTTTGCATTCAGGGCATTTCACGCCGATGAAATTCTGCTTCACACACTTGCAATCCGGATATCCGCTGCAGGCGGTAAATTCGCCAAACCGGCCGTGGCGGATCATCAGATTCCGGCCGCACTTGGGGCAGAGTTCGTCGAGTGGAATGTCGGGAACCTTCTTGCCCTGATCCAGGCGGCGCGTGGTCTTGCAATCGGGATAACCGGTGCAGGCCATAAACTGGCCGAAGCGTCCGCGCTTGAGAACCATCACGCGGCCGCAGTTTTCACAGTATTCTTCCTGCGCGGTTTCCTGCACATCGGCAGAGTCGAGATCAGGCAGGTTGATGGGATTCTCTTTGGTGAACGTACAGGTGTTCGGATCCTCTTTGTCGTAAGTGCTACACGCGTAGAAGGAGCCGTGCTTGCCCCACTTGATCACCAGCGGCGCCCCACAACGTTCGCACTTTTCGTCGGTGGGTTTCTCCATCCGCTTGATGTTCTCCATGTGCTTTTCGGCGTACTTGAGATCCTTCTGGAATTTCTTGTAGAAGTCGCCGAGAGCGTCGGTCCATTTCTCTTTGCCCTCTTCGATTTCGTCGAGTTCCTCTTCCAGACGGGCCGTATATTGCACATCGAAAATGTCGCGGAAGTTTTCTACCAGCAGATCGGTCACGACCAGACCGATTTCGGTGGGAACAAATTTCCCGCCGAGCTTCTGTACGTATTGCCGCTCCTGGATGGTGGAGAGAATCGTGGCGTACGTTGACGGCCTTCCGATGCCGCGTTCTTCGAGCTCTTTCACCAGAGAAGCTTCGTTGTAGCGCGGCGGAGGCTCGGTGAAGTGCTGCTCCGGCTTCAGTTCGCGGAGGGTGAGCTTCTGCCCAGCCTCGAGCGGAGGCAGCTTGTGCTTAAGTTCCTCGTCTTCTTCGTCCTTTGCTTCTTTTGATTCTTCGTAGACTTTGAGAAAACCATCGAATTTGAGCACAGATCCCGTCACGCGAAACCAGAAAACGTCATTGCCGTTTTTTGCGTCGATGTCGACCGTAGTCTGATCGAACAGAGCGGGCGTGATCTGCGAAGCCACGAAGCGTTGCCAGATCAGCTTGTAAACCTTGTACTCATCTTCCTTCAGGTACTGCTTGATTTGGTCCGGATGGCGCATCGCCGAGGTCGGACGAATAGCTTCGTGCGCCGCCTGCGCCTCCTTCTTCTCTTTGTACGTGTTCGGCGTTTCGGGGAGATAGTTCGCACCGTATTCCTTGCCGACGTATTCCCGCACTTCCTGAATCGCCTCGGGCGCGACGCGAGTGGAGTCGGTACGCATGTAGGTGATCAGGCCGATCATGCCCTCTTCGCCCAATTCCACGCCTTCATAGAGCCGCTGAGCGATCATCATGGTGCGCTTCACGCTGAAGCGAAGCTTGCGCGACGCGTCCTGTTGCAGCTTGCTGGTGGTAAAAGGCGGGGCGGCGTTGCGGCGCCGTTCCTTCTTGTCGACCGACCGAACAATCCAGTCTGCTTTTTCGAGCGCCGTGCGAATTGTTTCGGCTTCTTCGCCGTTGGGAATCTCGATCTTTTCTTCGCCCTTGCCGAGAAAGCGCGCGTCAAATGCCGGAGGCTTGGCGGCAGCAAGATGGGCGTCGATGGTCCAGTATTCTTTCTTTTCGAACGCTTTGATTTCCCGTTCGCGCTCGACGATGAGGCGTAGCGCGACGGTTTGCACGCGTCCGGCAGACAAGCCGCGGCGAACTTTGTCCCAGAGCAGCGGGGAAACCTGATATCCAACGAGGCGGTCGAGCACACGACGAGCCTGCTGCGCGTCGACAAGATTTTGATCGATGTGGCGTGGACGCTCGAATGCCGCCTGCACTGCTCGCTTGGTAATTTCGTTGAAGGTCACGCGCTGAATGCGCGGCGGCACTTCGGGTTCTCCCTTTTTCGCTTTCTTGGATTTCTTTTCCTTCGCGCCATCTCCATCGAGTTCGCCGGCCAGATGCGCGGCAATGGCCTCGCCTTCGCGATCCGGATCAGGAGCGAGATAAATCGAGTCAGCCGACAACGCCAGCTTTTTCAGCTTGGCGACAACCTTCTCCTTGCCCGGAATGACGATGTAGTCGGTGTCGAAATCATTCTTGATATCGACCCCGAGGGTGCTTTTGGGCAGATCTTTGACGTGGCCCAGCGATGCTTCGACCGTGAAGCCTTTGCCCAGATATTTCTGGATGGTTTTTGCCTTGGCTGGCGATTCGACAATAACTAAACCTTTTGACAATGTACCCTCAGTCTCCTGAACTCACATTTTTTGAAGCTAGCACGAATCACAACTGGACAACAAGTTACCAGTCTCGCTGCTGGATCCGGCGGAGCCTCCAGAATTTCCTCTATATGCACAAGCGCCTAACGTATAGTATGCGCATGAAAATCCAGCCGCGAAATCAGCTTTGCATCTGAAGCGACACGATGGAACACCTACACCGGTGAGTGAGCGGCGAATTCCATCTCTCGATGGCCTGCGGGCGATCTCGATAACGCTCGTGATTCTTAGCCACCTGGTGCAATGGAAACACGTTACGCTCGAGGTCATCGGAAGCTATGGCTCGCTCGGTGTGTTCGTTTTCTTTGTTCTTTCTGGATACCTAATCACCAACCTGCTCCAGCGCGAACATGGGCGAACGTGCTCCATCAGTCTGCGAATGTTTTATGTTCGGCGCGCCTTTCGCATCTTTCCGGCGGCATTCGTTTTCCTGGCGGTCGTGCTCCTCCTCTACTGGCGCCAGATGCAGTGGTATCACGTCGTGGCCGCAGCTTTCTACGTCGCCAATATGGACCTTTCACGACCATGGATTTTCGGACATCTCTGGTCTCTGAGTATCGAAGAACAGTTCTATCTTCTGTGGCCCTTCGCGCTGAAAAAATGGTACCGGCACCGGACCGCGATCGTGCTTTGCGCTTTTTGGGCCACGCCGTTTTTTCGAACTGCGCTCTATGTCTGGAAAGTGCACAACGGCCTTGTCGGTAGCCTGCCGATCTACTCGAGCCAGCTCGCGATCGGGTGTCTGCTCGCGATTCTCGCTCCAAGACTTCCCAGAATCAGCGGCCCGATCGCGTTAGTAATGCTTGCCGGTTTCATCGCGGCTCCGTGGTTTGTTGCCACCAGCCGAGCGCGAACATTGTTGGAGCTTTTTGTGCTTTCTCCAGCACTCCATATTGCGGTTGCCGGGCTGGTGTTGCACGTCATCCAGAGGCCGTACCGCTTCCTGAACTGGGCTCCGGTGGCATGGCTGGGCCGGATCAGCTACAGCCTATACCTATGGCAAGAGCTGTTTTGTTCAAACCCGACCTTGCATGCGGGATATTTGCTGGTACTGCCATCGGTCGCCTGTGCCTGCTTATCGTATTACCTAATCGAACGGCCGATGTTGCTCCTACGCGATAACTGGACGCGAAAGCCATCCCCGCCGCGACAGGTTCTTGCTCCAGCCGAAAACGTACCTGTGGCCAGCTTGATCGCTGATTGACTAAAAACTCTTAACAAAATTCTTGCCCGGCAATTGCTTGATTTTGCCCGTGAGCTCGAGTTCGAACAGCGCAGCGAAGATTTCCGACGACGACATTTCTGTTTCCAACCGCTCAACGATCGTATCGATATGCGTGGTTTCGTCGGCTTTCAGCTGGCTCAGGATTCGCCTTTCGTGAGGAGGGAGCCCTTCATCCGGAAATAGAGATGCGGTCGACGAGGCTGAGGATTCAAGGGGGGATGCGGGGGTGAGCGCAAGTCGCACGTCTGTCGGGAGATCCTCCCACACATCTTCCCAGGTCGCGACCAGTTTCGCGCCCTGCTTGATCAGGGTATTCGGTCCCCAGGAATTCTTGTTGGTGACATTGCCGGGCACGGCAAATACGTCGCGATTTTGCTCCAGCGCGCAGCGGGCGGTAATGCGGGTGCCGGAATATTCCGCGGCTTCGACCACGAGTACGCCGAGAGACATCCCACTGAGGATGCGATTGCGAATGGGAAAATTCTGGGGGGCGGCGAACGTTCCCAAAGGAAACTCGGAAATCAAGGCGCCGCCGAGGGCCAGCATCTGCTCGGACAATCGCGAATTCTCTTTCGGGTAGGTCACGTCCACGCCGGTGCCAAAAACCGCGAGGGTCTTGCCCTTGGCCGAGATCGCGCCGCGATGGCTGGCGGTGTCAACTCCGCGGGCCATGCCACTGATAATCACTAATCCCTGCGCGGCAAGGTCGCATCCTAAGCGCTCGGCCATGCCGATGCCATAGGGCGTAGGGTGGCGCGTTCCGACCATCGCGATGCCTGGCTTGCTCAAAATTTCGGCATTGCCGCGAACGTACAACACCAGCGGCGGATCGTAGATTTCCTTCAGCCGTGGCGGATACGAAGGATCGTCCATCGAGATGACCAGAGCGTCCAATTCCGCCACGCGGGCGATCTCCTCTCGTGCCAATTCCGATGATTTGCCCGTAGCCAGCGATTGTGCGGAGATCGACTGAATGCCCGCACCTTCCAACTCCGTAAGCGAGGCGCGGAAGACCGCCTCAGCACTCCCAAAGTGCTCGACTAACCTTCGCGATTTCGTGGGCCCGAGTCCGGGCGTGAGCGACAGGGCCAACCACTCAAGCAGGTGCGTGGCAGCAGGTGCCACTGTATTCGGCAACGGTAACTCCAATCCAGCGCAACCAAATTGCGTCAAATGTAGCGACGCTTGGCGGCAAGCGCGAAAAGGCTGAACTCGCGGACTGTATCCATAGGGCAAACGGCGTGTCAAGGTTATGCATCACATTGATTTGTTAAAATTTGAGGAAAACATGAGAGAGTTACGAATTTCGGCCATCTCCTACCTGAATACGGCACCACTGATGTGGGATTTCGAGCATGACGAAGCCCCCGCTCTTGCCACTGATGCAAAAGAGCCTGCCTTGAGCTTACCGAAGCGGTGGGCCAGCCACTTTGAAATCTCTTATACGTTGCCTTCGGCCTGTGCGCGGGCGCTAGCGGACGGAAGCGCAGATATCGGAATCATCCCTGCCGCGGCCTATACGCAAATTCCGGGGTTGCTCGTCCTGCCGGACGTCGCCATCGCGTCGCGTCGCGCTGTGCGCTCAATTCTATTGGTCAGCAAGATGGCGATCGAGAGAGTGCGCTCCGTTGCGCTGGACACGTCATCGCTGACGTCCGTCGCCCTGACCAAAGTCCTGTTTGAAAAATGGCTCGGCGGCGGAAGGACTTTCACGCCCATGGCGCCCGATCTGGACCGCATGCTGAGCGAATGCGATGCTGGTCTGCTGATTGGAGATCCTGCGCTGAAGGTTGATCGTTCGCGGTATTACGCGCTCGATTTGGCCGAAGAATGGATTCGTTTCACAGGGAAGCCTTTCGTGTTTGCGTTCTGGGCCATTCGCAGTGCAGCACTACTGGAGGCAGATCCTGCATTGGATTTGGCCAACATCTTTCGCGCTTCGCGTGATCACGGGTTAGAGCCGGATAGCATCGACTACATCGCCCGAGAGTGGTCCTCTAGACTCAGCCTTGGCGAAGGGGACGTGCGCTCCTACCTGACCGAGAATATTCACTATCAGCTTGATCCCGCATGCCTGGAGGGGTTGCGATTGTTCTATCGCTGCGCCGCGGAAATCGGAGCCTTGCCCGATCGCAGGGACCTGCATTTTCTGGAATCCGCGAGCATTCTGGCGACCTAAGCCCGAAACCGAGAGGATTCAACGTCAGCTTTCAAGAGCCGCAAAAATCCCACATTCGCCTACAGCATATCCACAGGCGTAATGTTGTTCTGTGAGCCTGTTTCAGCCTGTCCCGAATCCACGGGAGGCAGCCGATCCCACCCGGCCGCTCGCCGATCGCATGCGTCCTCGCTCGCTCGAGGAATTTGTCGGGCAGGAACAACTGATCGCTCCGGGCAAGCCGCTGCGCATACAGATCGAACGCGATGATATGGGGTCGCTGATTTTCTGGGGACCTCCTGGGACGGGCAAGACGACGCTGGCCAAAATCATCGCGAAAATGACCAAGGCGGATTTCATCGAATTTTCCGCCGTCCTCTCGGGGATCAAAGAAATCAAGCAGGTCATGGCCGACGCCGAACGGGCACGGCAGTATGGTACGCGGACAATCGTCTTTATTGACGAGATTCACCGATTCAACAAAGCGCAACAGGATGCGTTCTTGCCACATGTGGAGAAGGGCAACATTCGACTGATTGGCGCGACCACGGAAAATCCATCTTTCGAGATTAATTCGGCACTGCTGTCGCGCTGCCGCGTGTACGTGCTGCAGCCGCTGACGGAAGTTCAGATCGTGCTCCTGCTGCGAAGGGCTCTCGAGGATTGCGAGCGCGGCCTGGGGGAGATGAAGGTAAGTGCGTCTGATGACGTCCTCAGAAAAATTGCCAGCTACACCAGCGGGGATGCCCGCAGCGCCTATAACGTGCTGGAGGTCGCGGCGGGACTCAGCCTCCCACCCTCCCGCAAAGAACGCGAGAAGGGAGCGGCAACCGCACCCAGTTCCGGTGAGATCACCGATGACATCGTCCGCGATGCGCTGCAGAAGCGCGTTTTGCTCTACGACAAGGCTGGCGAAGAGCACTACAACCTGATCTCGGCGCTGCACAAGTCGGTGCGCAATAGCGACCCGGACGCAGCCCTTTACTGGCTTGGGCGCATGCTCGAAGCGGGAGAAGATCCCCTCTACATCGCACGCCGCGTGGTGCGCATGTCAGTGGAAGATATTGGTCTGGCCGACCCGAATGCTCTCTCGCTATGTATGGCGGCTCGGGATGCCGTCGATTTCATCGGCATGCCGGAGGGGAATTTGGCGCTGGCTCAGGCTGTCGTGTATCTCTCGGTCGCTCCTAAGTCGAATGCGCTGTATACGGCGTACGGCGATGTACAGCGTGATGTGGAGCAAACTTCCGCCGATCCGGTTCCGCTGCATCTGCGCAACGCTCCCACAGGACTGATGAAGAAACTGGGTTACGGCAGGGGATATCAATACGCACACGAACTGGAATCCAAA
>JASHPL010000460.1 GCA_030038125.1 Candidatus Sulfotelmatobacter sp. | reverse complement strand
TAGTGGCAAGCGGCAGAACTTTGGTTGCCCGAAACCGAGCAATAACCGGTCGTGGCAGGGTTGAGGTTGGGGAACACGTTGGCTTGCGTGGGGAACGGGTGCTGGTCCCACACGTTGCGGTATTGGTAGCTGCCGTCACTGGTGTAGTTGGAGCTGAGGCAGTCCGGGGTCGGCGTGGCGCCACATTCTGCCTGGCTCGGAATGATTTGTCCAAGACCGGTAGCCGTGTTTGAGCGGTTGGCCACGAAAATGATCGGCGACTCTCCCACCGGATATACGTTGATCGTCGTAGAAACAGTGTCGCCGCTGATGGGGTCGGCGGCACCGGGGAGCGCGAACTCGACGGGTGTCGTTACCGCCGTGCTGCCCGGTTCAGCGCTCTTGATTTGCAGACCGATCGGTCCGGGGCCATAGCCCAAGGCGAACGAGTAGATGAAGGAGTCCGCAGTGGTGGGAACCGTATCCCCGCCGTAGGGGCTAGGAACTAGGCCCAGAATGCGTTCCGTGGCCAGTTTGGCATCTTCGGGACGGATGTCCGTCAGACCAGCCGTGATTGGTTCTCCTTCCGAGCCGCTGATCGCCGTCCACACGTCGCTAGGCAGACCGGTTGTGTTATCAGAGCTGCCATCGACAAAGAAGGTCTTGCTGATAACATTGGCTCCCGCGGTTGATTCCGCAGAGCTATTGACGACCAGTTTCGCGCGTGGGGTAGCCAGAAAGGTGCGGGTTCCAACGCTGGAGTCAAGTTGAAGGTAGGCCCAAGCGTCAGTGTCAACACCAGTGGTGGTGTCGGTTACCCAGACGACCCAAATATTTCCAAACTCGATTGGGATGGAAGTGCTCCGGCCGTCTTTCGCGCCAGCAATCGCGGTAGCCTGCTTTGTGGTCCAGTGGCTGGTAGTGCAACTATCTCCCGCAGCGGCTGCGCTGCCTGTGCCGGACTGTATTACTCCACCTACGCAGACAGTGGTGAGAGCAAGATCGTTATAGGCTGCGATGCCAAAGCCTTGAAACAAGGCCGAAGCACCTGCGCCAATGTAATGCACCGTGGTAACTGCCGCAGAAGAAGCGGGGAGACTCGCCTTCTTTTTGGCATGAGAGGCGACAGGACTCATGGTTAGAGTCACTGCTGCTACTAATGCCGCGAGGAGCGTATTGATTCGATCCATCTGAACATCTCCTTGAGGTTTTGTATACGGTTGTGGAGGCAAGGACCAGTTAACGTGTTCGTATCACAAGTATCCCTACTATATTACTAGTAATTCGTCAAGTAAAAACCTGCCCTTTAACCCTCTTTTAACTCTCCAGTCATAATTCAGGATTCAGATGTGAAAATTGGGACGTATTCTCCATCGAACCCTTGTCGGTATCGCGCGACCACCGTGGGGAGGGGAAAACGTCGTTAACGCTCCTTCGTTTGCCGTACCAATCAGTGTTTGGTGGTTGGGTCGTTGGGTCCAGGGTGCGCAGTTACGGTACCTCTAGACGAGTGTGTGAGTTTCACTGTGCTAGATTTGGCTGGGCCCTGCCGTTTCATCAGCTATCACGGGGTAGCCCGGAATTGGAATCGCCGAAGGCGCTGCGCTGCAAACCACCATGCTCATCCGGCTTTGAGTCGTAGGCGGAAACTCTTCACACGCGTTGTTGCCTTTTGGCAAAAAGCGAATTCTTTCCACCGAAAACTGCTATGCGGTTCGATCAGTATGCCCACCACGGCGTTTTAGGAGAACCGAATATGGACTGCCCATCGATAGCGGTATAGACCGTGCGCCCGTAGAAGAAGGGCAAACCCCAGTCGAAAGTACATGAAGACCCGCCTTGCGAGCAGGATTTATACGTCCCTTCGGGGCCCGCAAGCGTATCGAACACTGCATCAGCGGGATTGGAGGAGAAGAGATTGTCGGCGTTATCGACGCTAAAGCTTACTGTATTTTGTCCTTGGGTTGCGCCCTCGTTTGTTCCCGAAAGGCTGGTTTGCGAGGAAGGGCAATAAAACCGGGGTTTATCGCCGCAAACAGGCAGCACATCAGGGAAATAAAGGGCGTTTGATCCGCTGTCGATAAAGCTGCTAGTGAGGCTTTGCCCATTGAACAGAGTCGTAAAGTTATCACTGGAGTCCAAAGTGAAAACGGTCGCATTTTCCAGTTGATTGTTAGGCTCTGTCCCGATGCCAAAAGTGATGGTGCCGCTAACGGCAGGCTGCGGACCTGAAACCGGAGGAAGCTGAAGAATCACTCCGCTATTATCGCTAGACCCAGTTGTCGTGTTATTAAGCAAGGTAACTGGATTGGTGATCTGTTGATAGTCCGCCACTATCACGGGAGAGTCCGTGGCTGCGCACCCGCTCGCAGGGCAGGTATAGTAAAGATTTGGTGGTGCTGGCTGAACGCTTCCATCGCAAAAATTAACTCCTGCGATTGTGCAGTCCGTAGGTTCAGGTCCCACTCCCAGAATGCCATTCGCGCCCAATAGTTCGGGCGTATTGGCGTTGCTTGTGCCCCCATTCGAGCAGCCGTCCGGCACCCCAACATTCGAGCTGCTAATCACTTGAACCTGAGAGGAACTCGCTAGCTCTCCGGCAATATAGAGGTCGAACGGTGAGACTGGACCCCACAGGTAAGATCCATCTGGGGACGAGGCACAGTTTTCTAAGATGTTTCCATTGCCGTCAACCAAGTTTGTGATCTTAAGAAGTGGTATTTGCGACTGCAGAATTCTCAAGCCGTAGGATCCTGTATCAACCAGGATGCCGTCGATACTTTGGCACGCTGTAACGCTGCCGGGATTACAAATGGTGAGGGTGGTGAAGGCGCCATTCACGTAGGTCTGGCCGGGAACTGGTCCGCCATTGACATTAATGACCGCTACGTTGGGACCAGCGTCGGAGGAAGGAGGAAGAACGGTAATTTGCACGCTTGCGGTCGCGGCGGAGTTTTCCAGCGAGGTCGCCGTGAGGGTGACCGTTGTCGGCGAAGAGACTGTAGTCGGCGGAACATAAACTGCGCCGAGGGTAGGCGTCGCGTCTATTAGTGAGCCCGCGCCGCTAGCGGGGGTCAGTGTCCAACTAACACCCGGGTTCTTCAGATAGTTTGTGACATTTACACCAAATATGATTTCATTTCCCTGACCCGGACTAACGGTCTGGGGCGACGGCGGACTTAGACCAACCATAATCGGCGAAACGGAGATTTGCACAGAAGAA
>JASHPL010000459.1 GCA_030038125.1 Candidatus Sulfotelmatobacter sp. | reverse complement strand
CGAAGTGCTACCTGCAGTGGCTCCAGGTCCGCCTTGGCTGTATCCGGCTTTCGCCTTCGTGCCCGTTTAGACGTCTCCATACCTTCTGCTTTCTTCGGCCAGCGAGACGCTACTCCCGCTTTTGGATAAGGCACCCCTCATTTGGGTGCCTGAGGGACTTTAACCCTCCCGGACGACGTGCTGCTCAGCACACGCTTTGCGTACTCGGCTTTGGCTTGCCTCAGAATGGGGATTTCCCGGTCGGCGTCTTTCCACACCGTGAGGAACTCTTTGTAGCCGGTGAGCGGTCGGACTCGGGCGGCATCGGCAACCGCTGGCTGCGAGATTGCTAAGCTGCCCTTCCGTTCCCGTTCGATGATGGGCTGCCAACCAGATCTTGTCGGAGTCGTTCCATTTCTGCCGCCGCCTCTTTCATCTGCTCAGCATAGGCGTGCCCCTGTCGTGGCAGAAACCCTCCGTAATTCTCAAGCAGCAACCGGGAGTTCATGTTGATGGCAACCATGTTAGAACGCGCTTGCCCAGAAAGAGCAGCCGTTAATTTCTCCAACTGCGCATTCCGCACCGCTAGCTCATTCCTGCTCTGGGCGGCTTCTTTTCCGAGCAGTCGTCCATGGTGCCGGATTAGCCAAAATGCGCATACTGCTAGCAGGAGCAGGACGGAATTGGAAATAATGGTTGCAGAAAAAGCTCTTTTCAGCGCGGCGGTTCTCTCTCTGTCCAATCTTGCGAAGTTGCTGCTCTCCGATGAGGATAAAGAAGATGCTATGCGCCGAATCTCATCCATGTAGCCCTTGCCTTCATCCGTATCGACCAGCCTGAATGAGCGACGGCGATACCCTTGTTGTCGCAAACTGATGGAGCGTTCCATCTCAGCCTGCTTGGATGTAGCCAAGGACTCCAACTGCGATTCCAGTGATCGTTCAGGCTGCGTCCGATACGAGAACCCTGTCTTGAGATTGGCAAAAGCCACTTCGATTCTGCCGTTCGCGTCAGCGTAGGGCTGCAAGTACGCGGCGTTCCCGGTCAGCAAGTATCCTCGCTGCCCCGTTTCCATGTCGGTGACATCTTTCAAGACGCCGGACAGTTCCGCTTGGATCGCGGAGCTTTCAAGTGTAAGCGCTGCAGATTTCTCAACCCGTTTCAGATTGGTGACGGCAAGGTAAGCATTCCACGCAATAAAAGCGAGGAGCACGGGGACTCCTATTTGCAGCGCAGCTTTTCGAATCATCCTATTTTTGCCGCCTTTCACGTGATGTTGAGAACGCCCTCAGTCCTGATTCGACTGGCTTTGCAAATCTCCTCCGCAACCTTGACCGCCTTGCTGCTGTGGACTGGCGCTTCGGCTGACATTACCGAACTGGCAGCCAGAGTGAAAAGCAAAGCATCCTCCTGTCTGTCGAAGTAAAGCACTACCTGATTCGCTGCCATGTGCGTGGCTCCTACTGATTGTTTGGTTGTTCTTACGCGATGATAGGCCGATTCAGCACAAGAACGAGGTTATCTCTTTTGGTGCGCCAATCACTGAATCGTCGGCAAGGAGGCTACGAACGAAAAGATGATTCCGAAGGATTGGACGGTCGGAGCGCGGTCTCCCAACGACTCACCGAACTTTCACTCCGTATTTCTGTGTGAAGGGTGGGACGATACCATTCAAACGCAGGTACTCGACTAGCTGTCCGTAGTGGTCGGTGATGTGCCACACGGCAACCACAGAGATGCCAAGTTTGGTGTTCGGCCCTGCGTAACGCCCCTCAACACGGTCGAGCGCATTGTTTGCCGTGAGGGTGGCGAGGACACGGTTGGAGTAATCGAAAGAGTCCTTGAGATACTTGATTAACTCAGCTTTGGTTTTCGCCGGATCGTGACCACCCTTTTCGCAGTCGTCAGCGGGTTTCTTCCCCTCAAATTCGTTGAAGAAGGCGAACTGGGCGCAGGCGACGTGCTTCACCTGCTCCCCGAAGCTGCGGACGCCATCGAAGTTGCCGACTGTGGGGATGTAGGAATACTTGTCTTCAGGCATGGCTTCGGCGAGGCCGATAAAATTCCCTTCCGCGAACTGAAGCGTGCCGCTGACGCTTTCCGCGATGGACTTGGGAATGTCGTCCGACTTGGCGACTTGCTTGGTTGCTGAGTTCTGTGCCGCACATTTTCCGGCAGCAGAGAGAACAATCACACACATGACAAGAAAGGCATCGACTCGAAAAAGGGTCATTTTATCCTCCGGATTTCGGAGAAAGGATACTTGAGACACAGAGGGAAGTCGAAGTGCAGAGTTTTTGGCTGGGTGGTTCAGAAGGAGTCGAATTCTGATTCCGTTTTACGCGACCTTTCGCCCGATGTTTCGCCCGAGCGGGCAGATGGCCTGCCAGCATGCCTTTTGACCGGTCGCGGGAAATGCCGCTCTCTGACAACGAGCCTATTGAGTTTCTGCCCTTCGAATGAGTCGATTAGAGGAATGCAGCCTCACTCGCACCATCAGTAATCTTGACGGTGCTCTGTGCCGGAAACATCCTTGTAGAGTCAGCCCCCGTCCTTTCAGCGAATGGAAAAGATGAGCGTGATGCATTGGGTACAGTTCGTCACAAATCCGTGGATCATGGCGAGCTATCTGCTGATCTGCTCTTCTGTAATTCTGGCGGGGATTGCGCAGCGACGGAAGCGTCGGTGGATGTGTTATGCGGCAGGGGCTACCGTCTTCGTCGGCTTGGCCGCAGGATTCTTCCGTCCTCGTTTGGAGATTCGTAATGATGCTCCGTACTCCCAAGCGAACGCTGTATTTCAGGGCAGCAAGGCCGTGGCTCGGCTTCAGCCTGCAACCCAAGTCGCCCAGTCACCCGCTCCGCCTAGGCAGGAGTCACCCTTTCCGGAACCAGTGAAGCCGGAAGCCTTAAATCCACTTGCGCCACGCCTATGGGTCGTAAGCAACAGCGGCGAAGTAACAGAGTACGACCCCTCTGCCTTCGGAACGAAACTGACCGTGAGGATTCCGCCAGATGCCATACGCTCTGATGCACGCGCCTTTCGCGATTTGGTGCAGATCAATCGAAGAGGGCAGATTTTGGTCGGGCCGATTTTCCACGGCCCTTACGCCGCGAGCACAAGCTGCACTCTTTGGTTATGGAATGGCCAGTCCGGAAGCTATCTGAACTGTGAAAATGAACATCGCGAGGAAACTGCGGCTGACGGCAATCATCTAGTGACCGAGATTCTTTCCCGACCCGCTCTAACTGCCGATGGCGAGCACCTTTTCTGGTTTGTCAACGCACAACAACAGAAGCAGGGGGATCAGGAGAAGGGCGTCATGCCTTCCGTCGCGACCACATTCCACATCTTGGAAACAAGCCTTTCTGGGAATCAGAGGGAAGAGATCGGTTCGCTTCCGTTTCCCGATTGCACTTGCTCGACGGGCGCATGTGAAGAGACCTGCCCAACGGCAGCGGCGTGGGTTCCGAAGACGGGAATCAGCAACTTCTTCGTGGTCATTGGATCGTTCACCGGACAAATTGAACAAACCACCTACGTCAATGAATCTCTCTATCGTAAGTCGGCGGACGGACAGTGGGCATCTTCACGACTACCTTCAAGTTTCGAGAACGATATTCTGGACGCCTCGGAAGATGCTTCGTCTTTTGTTGTCGCAATAACCGACTCGGCCTGCTGCGGCTGGGTAAACGAAAGCGACGACCGGACGCTGCTGCTGCGCAGAGGACAGACCACCGTTTTATTCGATGAGTTTGCCCGCTACAACAACTCGCAATACGACGTGAACTACTCGGCAGGTGATGCGCAACTCTGCCCGGACAACCAGCTTGTAGCCATGACCATTTCGTCGAGTGCGAGACCGGGAGAAGAATTTCGCGCCTCGGATGCCGGCGGCACGGGCGCCAAACTGAGCGCAGAGGTAGTGGAACAAATCAACAAAACACTGGTCGAGCTACCTGCTGTAGAAGTAGTCACCGCTACCGAACCGCCTACGCGTGCCGCCTATCTACCCAACACGACTCTGGTCGGATGGCTGAGCGAGAAGGAAATCCTGATCGTCAAAGACTCATTACTTGTCGCGTATGACGTGGTGACAGGCACAATGCGCAAGTCAAACATTTCTGTTGGCGACAACAGTTTCGCACTAGTCCGGTAGTCTCTTTCGGGGCCTTTCCGCACATGGGTTGCAACGGACTGCTAGTCCGAACTTTTACTGGGCGAAACACCACCATTCGAAAACTCCGTCATTGAAAAGAAACCAGTTGCGTCCGTTCTGGCAAGGCCCTCCGAACCACCTATGATAAAGAAGGCCGATTGATTGGCCGAGGACGAATCGCGGAAAGTGAGCAGCCTTGCCGCTAGACATCCTTCAGTTGCTCCTCCGTCATGCCGAAATAATGGCCGAGTTCATGGATGAGAGTCTGACGAATTTGATGGCGAACCTCTGCTTCAGTGGAGCAGACTGCTTGAATATTTTTCTGATACAGCACGATGTGGGCAGGACCCGAAGAGAAGTCAAACACGCTCTTCTGAGTGGCGGGCACGCCATGAAAGATGCCTAGCAGCAGCCGTCTTTGCTGCCCTGGACGCGGCGGTAATTGGTTGGGAGGGAAATCCTCGACCAGAATCGCGACGTTCTGGATGCGGCTGCGGAATTCTTCTGGGAGCGAATCCAAAGTTTCTTCAGCAACGTTGATGAAGTCTTCGCGCTTCATCCTTCACCATTTCCATAAGGGTACATCTCACCGAGTAACCGTCCTCATCCTCCACATCGTCGTCGCCCTCATCGTCCGTGACGTCTCCTTCATCTTCTTCTTCCTCCTCCTCGTCTGGTTCTTCCGGAGGAAGGACCTCGCTTCGCGCCGAGCGATCCGAACAGTCTGGGTCGAGGCATAATGGGCGTATTCTGCTCATGTTCGCATGGTACTCTGTGCCCGTGGCCAGAGCAGCCGGTGTTGGTTGCAGGCACTGGCGGATTGATTGGGTGAGAACGGATCGATCTCGGGAGCCCTCAACAAAGCGATTACACAATTACCACCGAATCGTCCGTCTACACATAGAGGCTGGCAAGCCATGGAGAACAGGAAGAAAATAACGCGCAGAGAAGTGGCGCGTGTGCTGGTCGCGGCATCGTTTGGGGCAGCCCTTCCTGCTCCGCTAGGTGGCACGTCAGGCCGAAGTCGCCAAACATACGATTTTGCTCCTGTCCGCGAACGTATCCTCAAAGCGGTTGCAGACGGAAAGGCTACCGGAGTAGCCGTCGCTGTAGTGCACGGCGGACGTATCATTTGGGAGGACGGATTTGGTTGGGCAGATCGGGAAGCTGGCTTAAAGGCTACGCCTCATACTCCGTTCAGTCTCGCTTCAATCACCAAACCATTCACGACCACTACCCTGATGACGCTTGTCGCAGAGGGAAAACTCACCTTGGACGACCCAGCGAACAAGTACCTTAACGACGCCAGGATTACCGGGTCGAACGGAAATCCAGATGGAGCAACCCTGCGAAGGCTGGGTGCGCATGCTGGCGGATTGCCATCAATGTTTGAACACTTCTTCGCGAACGAAGCGGCGAAAGCTCCCAGTGCAGAAATTCTGTTGCGAGACTACGGAACGCTAGCTTATCCACCGGGAGATTTGTACGAATACAGCAATGTCGGATATGTAGCTCTGGCCGCGGTCGCATCGAATGTCACGGGCACGGAGTTTGGGACTCTGATAGCCCATAGGGTGCTTGAACCGCTTGGACTAAACGATAGTTTCTTCGGCACTGATGCGGCGCGGCTCAAAACCAGTGCGGTACGTTACGACGACTCCGGTAACCCAATCCCGTACTACACAACCTCGACGCCCCCCTCAGGTGAGCTTTACGCCAGTGCTCACGACCTCGCTCGCTTTGCAATGTTCAACCTAAAAAACGACTTGGGGGCGCATTCTGGGATTTTGGACGCACGACGGATTGATGAACTGCATCAACCAGTGTTTGTGGGGTCTTCCGGCATCGCGACCACATTCGGATGGTTCACCGCCACGACAAAGTCGAGCGGGCGTACTGTTTATAAGGGCGGCGGACAGCCGGGTGTCGCGACCATCTTGTACATGGTTCCGTCAGAGAATCTTGCATGCCTAGTTCTAACGAATCGCTCTGACGGCCAAGATTTTGCGTCTGGCGTCTGCGAACAACTGCTTGCGACGATATTGCCGCGATGGACGCGGCCGGATGAAACTCCCGGCCCACCGCGCTCTCCCTTTATTGCCACGCCCGAATTTCTCGGTCTGTGGGAAGGCACTCTCACGAATGCCGGTGCAGACATGCGGGTGCGGCTGGAAATAAAATCGGGCGATTCCGCGACCCTAACACTGGCAAACACACCAGCGGAAAAAGTTGAAGAAATGCAGTCAGAAGGAACCGCACTCACGGGAAAGACTGGTGGTGTCGTTCAATCAGCGGATGCAGTTCGTAATCAGGCTACGAATTTGTCATTGAAATTGGTGCCTCGGGACAGGCAGCTCGTAGGTAGAATTCTAGCCTCGGCAGAAACTCCCGGCACACTGCTGCCTTACGTCCTCACCTTGAACAAGAAAGCATCCTGAATCCCGTTACTTCGCATACCAATCCGAATGCGACGACGACCGACTGAGAGGCACTGCGTCTCCGTCCACTGCTGAAGGCAGGCCGGACAGAGGCAGAAACAAGAAGGCGGTCTCCTAGGCGAAGCTTACTTTGCTGACCCCTGAAAGGCTGTGATTGCGACCTCAATGGATCATTTTCTTTCGCGGGAAGTAGTACGGGCGACCTTGCGCAGCTACCGAGCGTTCGAGAGTCGGCGAAGCCGTTTCCCCAGCCATAATGTCTCCTCAGGGGGACGATTTGATCGAGTCTAGGCGGAAATCTCGTGAAGGCAAGTGACGCTTGTCACGAGGGACCGTAAGCGTACTCACGGAAAACGGTAATTGCTCCTTTCCTAGTGCACCTTCCCTTGAATCGGCGGCGAGGCGGGCAGTGCAAGCAGACCAAGCTGCCGCATCATTCCAACGTCGTCTCGATTCGCGAAGTGCTCAGCGATCTTGCCCTCGAGCACCCGATACATGTGGATATGCTGAACCTCGAAACTGCGACCAGTGGGCTGCACGCCAACGAGCATTCCGCCATCGACGGGAAAGCGTGACGTACCCCGATGAGTTCCGCTATAAGTGCATCGGACAACGACCCACTCGCCTTCAGCAACAGAGTTCAGGGTGGTCAGCTTCGCGTCTGGGAAGTTGGTCTTGATCTCTCCCAGCACTGTCCGCACGCCAGCACGCCCTACCTTTCTGCCGTGATTTTGGCAGTCCTCGGCAAAACAGCTTGCCGCCTCGTCGAGGTCGCCGCGATTGAACGCTT
>JASHPL010000458.1 GCA_030038125.1 Candidatus Sulfotelmatobacter sp. | reverse complement strand
CTCCTCGGGATGCGCCAGTCGCTTCTCTTGGAACTCTCCGGTGTCGGTATCCACCGAAGCAATTTGCTGAAACTCGGGGTGGAAATCTACTCCTATAATAATCATCGCTCGGCTCCTTTCTCCGAGCCTGTTGGTTGGATAAGCACTACCAACTTTACTCGGGGGTTGGGAGCCGACATTGTCATGGAATCAATAGTATCTGCTGAAGCTCGTTGACGACGCGCATCTCCCCTCCTAACATTTTTGCCAATGGCGACTTCTTCCCGACTTGTCGGTGAGACCATCTCGGATTACCGTATCCTCGAAGAACTCGGAGCGCCGAAATGAGTGGACGACTGGAACTCAGCCCAGCGTTGGATGAACATGACCATAGACGATGAGCGACCGCTCACTGAGGACATGAAGCGCATCGTCGCCGAGCAGAAGCTCGCGTTTGTGGCTACCGTTTGTCCTGACGGTACTGCCAACCTGTCGCCTAAAGGAACGATTGCCGTATGGGACGACACTCACCTAGTATTTGTCTTTGTAGGGATGCGAGCGCTCCTGATGCTTACTAGCATCATAACTCTTCGTGGTATGTGCCCGCTGACGTAATCACCACAGTTCGATAGTCGCGTTCGAGAGACGGGAAAGAAGCGCCTAGCTATCGCGCCTCTTCGCTTGAGCGAAACCATGGTTTTGCCGGGATCTCCGTTTATCGGATATTCTTTGCCATCGAATTTCGCGTCGTAGCTGTTGCCGTTCTGATCGGACATCTTCAAGCCGTTTTCGGTGCCCTGATAGGTAACGGTCAGCCCGTTGCTGGAGATGTTGTCGACCTTCTCCATGCGCCATGCTCAATCCGGATGTTTCGACAGTTACGACTTACAAGGGTCTGAGAACAATGTTTGATTCTCGCTTTACTGGTGGCGCAGTGCCCTAATGGGGTCGACGCTCATCGCGCGCCGCGCCGGTATGTACGCAGCTTGCAGAGCCACCACACCAACAACAGCAGACACCATCGCGATGGTCATCGGATCCGTGGGGCGGATTTGGAATAGCAAGCCCGCCATGTATCGCGTTAATGCGAAACAGCCAGCTAGACCCGAACCGATTCCGAACGCCGTGATGGCCAACCCTTCGGCCATAATGAGACGCAACACATTATTAGGCAGCGCGCCAAGGGCGATGCGGATCCCGATCTCGTGAGTGCGTTGAGAAACGAAATACGAAATAACTCCATAGACGCCAACAAGAGCCAAGCTAAACGCAAACCCGGCAAAAATGCCCAGAAGCATCGTGTTGAATCTCGGCGCTAATAAGGAGCTGGCCAATCGCTCCTCGATTGTGTCGATATCGAACAACGGTAGGTTGGGATCAAGCTGGGCGATTTGTCGGCGAACGGCAGACGTTAGAGTTAATGGATTATTCGCAGAGCGAATCACGATTGCCGTGGCGAATGAAGTCTCGTGTGCAGCGACCGGATCACCTGCTGGAGTCGCATAGGGGCGGTACATTTCGGATTCCGAAGGTTTAGCAATCCCGAGTTGTTTAACATCGCCGACGACGCCGACAATAGTGCGCCAAGGCCAATCCGGCGCGCCTACGCGAACTCTTTTCCCGATTGGGTCCTCGTTCGGAAAAAACCGACGTGCGAATCTTCGATTCACAATGAGGGGAAAGTCGTTATGCGTGCCGTCGCGCCTGTCAAAAAAACGACCTGAGATCAATGGAATCCGCATAACACGAAAATAATCAGGGCTAACCATTGTGTCCGGTGCCGAGGGAGCTGCCCCGGGTGGGGGAGAAACTTGGCCTTCAAAGCGGACCCCTACTGCGCCTCTAAAACCGTTCAAGGGCAAAACATCCACTGCGCCTACCGATTCAACGCCGGGCAGCGCGCGTACACTGTCTATCACTTGTTGATAGAAGGCCCACTGCTGCTCTGGGGTGGAATACTTCGCCTCCGGCAACTGGAGGCTCGCTGTCAGCACATTGTGGGGATCGAAGCCCAGGTCAACATTTGAAAGCAGATGGAAGCTGCGCAGTAGCAATCCAGCCCCCTCCAGCAGCACCAGAGCCAAGGCTAGTTCCACTGTAGCTAGCCATATTCGCAATCGTCGCTTTCGAACGCCCGTCCGTCCACCCGTATCTTTCAGAGTTTGCTGCAGGTCTGGGTTGGACGCCACAAGGGCGGGCAGCATGCCAAATAAGATCGTGATCATGCATGTCGCGATGAGGGCGAACGCAAGCACCGATGGGTCGAAGGAAAAATGTGCCAGTTGGGCCAGGTTCTCCGGCGCAAACGTCCGCATCAGGCGCACACCGCCTGCCGCGACCAACAGTCCCACTGCTCCGCCAGCGAAAGCAAGAATCGCTCCTTCGGTTAGTAATTGTTGAATGAGCCGTGACCGATTGGCGCCAATCGCGATCCGTACGGCGAATTCCTGCTGCCGCGCTGTGCTGCGTGCCAGTTGCAGGTTTGCCAGATTGGCACAAGCAATGACAAGTACAAATCCTACTGCCGCGAGTAGCACCATCAGTAAGGGCCGAGTGTCGCCAACCAGCTTCGACTGCAGATTAGTCACTTGCGGGCTCACACTCGCGCGTCCCATCCGTACGAACGACGGTGAGACCGAGCCAAAATCGCGCTTATTGATCTCCACCAATTCCGCCTCTGCCTGGCGGGTTGTAACCTTCGGCTTCAATCTCCCGATTACGAATGTTTCGGTGAGACTCTGCGCGTACCAATCCACTTGACTTGGCAGCCTGAACGGGACAAAACACTCTGGTTCTAGGTTTTGATCCGGAAAATGAAAATCGGCAGGCATAACTCCAATAATCGTCAAGTCATCACCGTCGAGAGTAATAGTTTTACCTACGACTTTTGGATCGAGACCAAAACGATTTCGCCAGAGCTCATAATTCAGAATGCCGACAGAAGGGCTATTTGGAAGGGCTTCCTGCGACAGAAACGAGCGTCCACGAATCGGAGAAATTCCTAGCATATCGAAGAAATTTGTGGTGACACTGACGACCGGAATTCTCTCCGGTACTCCAGTCCCTGTTAGGTTTGCCTCTGAACCGCCGTCGTATGCGGCCATTTCGGCGAACGAGTGTGCCTTCATGCTCCAATTCGTGTAATCGGGATTTGGTACAGCGGAGTAACCACTGTCTTCGCGCCAAATCTCCGTAACCCACACCAGTCGGTCTGGATCGCGGTATGGGAGTGGGCGAAGCATTGCTGCATCGACTACTGAAAAAATCGCCGTGTTCACACCCACCCCTAGTGCGAGGATAATTACCACCACAACCGCAAATCCCGGTGACTTGCCGAGTATTCGAAATCCGTAGCGAAGGTCTTGTAATAGAGTGCTCATAACCGGCTCCAAAGCCAAAACGTGCGCCTAGGGAAGCATGCATCTGCAAGTAGATGGTACGCAAGCCTATGGGACCTTCGTCGCGAGAGATGTAAACGCCCCGTAGGGGAAAACGGGCGGCAAGGTCCTGTTTGCGCTGAGCTAATCTGTCGCGTCAACGTCGACGGCGATATAGAACTGACACTGCAGATTGACTTACGCGATCGGGTGTTTAGCCTCAAGTTCCCCGTGCGAGGGAATTAATGAGATGGTCCGCCGCCGAGTAGCATAACTCGGCAGTTTCAACGAGGAGGATCATCGTCATGCACATCGCATCCATCGGCATCGATCTGGGGAAAACCACATTTCACTTGGTTGCATTGGGAGAACGCAGCAAAGTTCTGGCTCGCAAGAAGTTTTCCCGTACGCAACTCCTGGTCTATACAGCTAATCTGCCGGGCTCGCTGATCGGCCTAGAGGCGTGTTGTGGAGCACACTTTCTGGGAGCCGCACTACGGGAACAAGGTCACGAAGTGCGGCTCATCCCCGCCCAGTTCGTAAAGCCGTACCGCAAGTCGAACAAGAACGACTTCCTCGATGCGGAAGCGATCGCCGAAGCCGTGACCAAGCAGAACATGCGCTTTGTGCCGATCAAGACGCAGGAGCAGCTCGACGTGCAAGCCCTGCATCGAGTTCGGGATCGACTGATGCAACGTCGCACAGCACTGATCAACGAGATCCGTGGCTTTCTGTTGGAGCGCGGCATCACCTTCCCCGCACAGCCAACTCACTTGCGCAAGAATCTTCCTGCGGTTGTGGAAGATGCCGAGCAGAACCTGACCCCTCGTCTGCCGCTGGCTGCTGGATCGGCTATGGCAAGAGTGGAAGCAGACGGAGATCGACATCGAGACCGTCACCGACGAGATTGAGCGCATTGGTAACGAGGATGAGCGCTGCCGGCGACTACGCCAGATTCCCGGCTTTGGACCCTTGGTCTCCACCGCTATGGTAGCCGCCATCGGCAATGGGGCTGCTTTTCGTCGTGGACGCGACTTTGCTGCATGGGTTGGAATCGTGCCGCGACAGTACTCTACCGGAGGCAAACAGAAGCTGTTCGGCATCAGCAAGCGCGGCAACATCTATCTGCGTCGCATGCTGATCCACGGTGCCCGCGCGGTGCTGTTGCGCATCAAGTACGACACCGCGGGGTTGGGACAGTGGGTGCACCGGCTGAGTCAGCGTGCTCCACGCAACAAAGTGATTGTCGCCATCGCCAACAAATTAGCCCGCATCGCCTGGGCCGTGTTGTCCAGCGGCCGGGACTATCGCCACCAACCTCTGCAACACGCGGCGGCATAATGGCCGTGGAAAAGACGCTGCGCTCGGAAAGCAAAATCCTTTCCACTTTTCCACCGCCACGACGACGGAGCTTTCAAGTCATTCCAACAGTCTGCTGAGGAAAGAAGAAGACGAAACCACAGTCCAACGGCGTGCCGGAAAACCTGGACACTCAAATGCGTCCCCAGGGACCGAGGAATTTAAAAGGACCGACACGTGCGAATCATCATTGCGTGCCCGGAGAAATAATTCTCCACCCAGAGGCCGGATACATTTACGCGGACTGAGCTTCGCCCAACTTCAAACCTCTTGCAGTTCGGCGACGGACCATACATTGAGTGTAACCGAGAGATTTTACGCCAACAATCCACAGTGCTATCCTCCCCCATAGTGCAGGGGTGGAAGTGATGCATAGACCTCTGGTTGTTTGCCTCGCGGCGCTCGTCCTCGTTTCAGCCCCTAGTTTCGTCGCTGCCCAAGAATCCTGTGACAGACAATTAGTAGTCTCGGAAGTGATTCTGCCGACGACTACGCACTTGTCCCAGCGCGAGCAAGCTGTGATCAAAGCCCGGCTGATAGGCCGTTGTTTCGACGATCAGCAGCTTGATGAGCTTGCCGGTCAAGTCAGGGACACGCTCCAGAGCTTGGGTTATCTGCGCGCTACTGTTTCTGAGCCCTCCATCACGGTTTCCGACGCCAGTCGGCATCCCCAACCCGTTTTACTCAATGTTGAGGTCGAGGAAGGCGCACATTACAAAGTGCGTGAAATCGAGGTAATCGGCAACAGAGTGCTTCCTTACGAACGAATCAAATCTGTCATTCAGCTTCAACCTGGCGATTTTCTCGACATGGGTAAGATCCGAGAGACCGCAGAAGCAATCCGTAGGCTATATGCTGCGAATGGCTATTCCCAGGCGTCGATTGTCCCGCAGGTTCGATTATTAACAGGACCTGAAGTATGCGTTGCTTTCACGGTCGTGGAAGGATCGGAG
>JASHPL010000457.1 GCA_030038125.1 Candidatus Sulfotelmatobacter sp. | reverse complement strand
CTGATCGACACAGGAAAAGAGAAGGGATATCTCACGTATGACCAGGTCAACGACCTCATACCGCATGACGTGCACAGTCCCGAAGACCTCGACGATCTGCTGACCACAATCGGTACGCAAGGCATCGACGTGCTGGAAGGCCCGAAGCTGCCTTCCCAGGGGCTCGACAAGAAGGGCTTTGAAGATCTGGAAGAAGGCGAGGACGTCGAGCTCGATCTGACGCCCGGCGCTCTGGAAAAAACCAACGATCCCGTGCGCATGTATTTGCGCGAGATGGGAACGGTGCCGCTGTTGACGCGCGAAGGCGAAGTGGAAATCGCCAAGCGCATTGAACGCGGCCAGATCCGCGTCCTGAAGGCGCTTTCGCGGTCGCCGATCGTGATCCGCGAACTGCTCACGCTGGGCGAAGATCTCAAAAAGAACGTGCGCTCGATCAAGGAAGTGGTCACCTTCGATGAAGAGGAGATCACCGACGAGATCCTGCAGAACCGGCTGAACGAGTTCACCGACAAGATCGATGACATGGCCAAGCTGTACAAGAAGGCCAACGTCCTCGAAGAAAAGTATCGGGAACTATCCAAGACCAAGAAGCCGCGCGATCATCGCCGGACGCGGCGCAAGCTGGCACGGGCCATCGTCTATGTGTCGCTGGCGGTGCGCAATCTGGGCTTCACCAACACCGAGCGCAAGCGGCTGATCGAGCGGGTCAACAAAACCGTTGACGGCATGCGTTCGCTCGATCGCCAGGCGCAGAACCTCGAGCGCAAGGCCGACGCCACGCGCAGCGAGGATCAGAAAAAGGAATACCGGCGGCAGGCGCGCGTCATTCGCGGCGAGATCGAAAAGCTCGAACTCGAAACCGGCGTGTCGTTCCAGGAACTCAAGCGCACACAGCGCGAGATCATCCAGGGCGACATGGACGCCGAGCAGGCCAAGCGCGAGTTGATCGAAGCCAACCTGCGGCTGGTCGTCTCGATCGCGAAAAAGTACACCAACCGCGGATTGCAGTTCCTCGACCTGATTCAGGAAGGCAACATCGGCCTGATGAAAGCCGTGGATAAATTCGAATACCGCCGTGGCTACAAGTTTTCCACGTACGCTACATGGTGGATTCGGCAGGCCATCACCCGCGCCATTGCCGATCAGGCACGAACGATCCGCATCCCGGTGCACATGATCGAAACCATCAACAAACTGATTCGCACCTCGCGGCAGCTGGTGCAGGAACTGGGACGCGAACCGACGTCGGAAGAGATCGCCAAGCGCATGGACATTCCGGTAGCGAAAGTGCGCAAGGTGCTCAAGATCGCGCAGGAGCCGATCTCGCTGGAAACGCCGATCGGCGAAGAGGAAGATTCGCACCTGGGCGACTTCATCGAAGACCGTGCGGTGGTATCTCCGGCCGAGGCGGTGATCAACGTGAACCTGAAGGATCAGACGGGACAGGTCCTGCGCACGCTGACGCCGCGCGAGGAGAAAGTCATCAAGATGCGCTTCGGTCTCGAAGATGGCTCGGAGCACACGCTGGAAGAAGTTGGACAGAGCTTCGCGGTGACGCGGGAACGCATCCGCCAGATCGAAGCCAAAGCGCTGCGCAAACTGCGGCATCCCTCGCGCTCGAGAAAGCTGCGAGCATTTATGGATGGAGTAAGGGACTAGCAATGCTCGTGTTGGGCGGACGCCCTCGTCCGCCCCGCGAGCGCAGCGAGCGTTGAGACTCATGTGGCGGGCACTTTGCCCGCCTTTTTCTGTCACTACAGAGGCGCGGAGTAGGACTCTCGGGCTTTCGCTTTTTTTGTGGGCTCTGGTTGCTGGTTGCCACCCTTCGAAAAGCGGCCTTCGACTGCACTCGGGGCAGGCTCGGGGTGGGGCAGCCCGCTCAGGTTAGGAATTGGATTATGGGGCCTCCGTTAGCTGACGCTTCAGCAATTCCTCCAAATACTTCGCCAGTTCCGTAATGTCGTACTGTCCTTCTTCATAGGCGGAATCAACTGCCCGCAAGCCCGCGATGTACGGATCCCGGTTCTCCCGAATTCTCTCGGGGACTGTTTTCCACTATTATGCACCTGACACAGCATAGCATTTTGTGCCATTATGGGGTCAGCTGGAGGGTGCCCCATGAACCTGTTAGACGTTCACAAGGAACTCAATACTGAAGCCAAGTGCCTTGCATTCCTAGAGCATATGCGCTGGCCCAACGGGGTCAGGTGCCTGAGTTGTCAATCCCCGAAAATCTCCCGCATTACAGCCAAGGGAAAGCTCAACAAAAAGAGAGGTAAGCGCTCGCCAGATCGTGAACTCTATCAGTGCAATAACTGCCGCAAGCAATTCACTGAGACCACTGGCACGGTTTACCACGACACGCACCTTCCGCTGACGAAGTGGTTTCTTGCCATCGCGCTGATTACCGAATCGAAAAAGGGAATGTCCGCGAATCAGTTGAAGCGAGCGCTCACCATCAATTATCGGACAGCATGGTATCTATGTCATCGCATTCGCAAAGCCATGATAGAAGCGGACGTGCCAAAGCTGACAGGAATTGTTGAAGTGGATGAAACCTACATCGGCGGAAAACAGAAAGGCCATCGTCGCCAGAAGCTCAACGAAGAAGTCGCGGTGGGAATCCGCGAGCGTGGCGGCGATCTGCGCCTGATTCACTCTGTGGATGCAAGCTCTGAATTACTCGCGAAACACATTCACGAACACGTTGACCCCGCGTGGCCATGATCGTTACCGATGAGAGCAGCGCGTATCCGAGCGCGATGATGATGGCGGGAATTCACGGATCGCAGCACGAAACGATTCGCCACAAGGACAAGATTTACGTACAGGGAATCGCGCACACGAACACAGTGGAGTCCGCATTCTCGCTGTTCAAACGCGGCATTATGGGGGCTTTCCACAAGGTTTCGTTAAAGCATCTCCAGCGTTACTTGAACGAGTTCTCTTGGAAATTCAATAATCGCAGGAATCCTGATCTGTTTGGATTGGCTGTACGAAGGCTTGCAATGGCGGGGAATCTGCCATATGCAAAACTGATCGAGGAGAATGCGTTCACACCCTTTATCCGGCCTAAATAAAAAACCCCGATCTGGGGATCGGGGTTTCGGCGAGTCGCCGTGTAATTGGACACTCATATTATCCGCTGCGACTCGCACACAAGGCAAGGGAGAAGTGTGCGATGGGTCATCGTTCATTCGTGCGATTGGTCTTTCGAAGGTTGTGGGCCTTGCTAAGCTCAGCCATACTTACCATCGTCGGCTTTTACGCTTTGCTCGCCAACAAGGGCCGAAGCTGGTTGATTGCTGCTGACCTAATTGCTGCTGCAGGGCTTTTCTACATAGCCGTTTTTTTGGCATGGAGGGACGAACGGAAAGAGCGCATACAGGCAGAACAACGTGCCTTGGTAATGCCACGCCCAAAGATCGTTCCCATTGATTGGGGGAAAAGACTTGATCGCACGGGTTTGATAGTAAGGAACGACGGCGAACCAGCCTTTGACATTTTTATCTCTGAACCAATCCACATTGGGGGCGCCAGCCTTACGTTCTTGAATCGCACACGTTCCGGGCTGGCAAAGCCTGAAGGCGAATTACTTCTAGAAGCTCATATCAAACTTTCTAGTGGGACCGTTACGAGCGGCTACGCGCTACGCGATGTCATGATCGAGGCCAAACAAGAAACCATCGCGATAGATATTCGGTACCGCGACTTTAATGGTCGTTCATATACCACGCCATGTGAAGTGGTTAAAGAGTTTTGGGAAAATGGATTAAGAGTCCGCTTGCGGTTCGATTAACTTTCCTGGTTTCTTCTTGTCGGGCTTCACATCCTCGCGCTTGAGCGGGTCAGCGTGGATAAGTCGCTTCACAATCCCTTCAAAGCGCTGGCGATCCACTATTAGGCTCTTTCTTGGGGTGGCCTTTTTCGGCCTTTTTTGAGCACTCATCTTTAATGCCGTGTAACAATCCACAGAAAAATAGCGTTTTCCCGGAGCTTTCCTCAGGTGATTCACAGGGAGCTTACCGAATTTTAGTGCAACTTCAATTTTACTGAATAGTATTCGTCCAATGCCTAGCCATACCAGCCAATCCGCGAAGGCGGAGGGTTCGGTCATCGGCCAAGACCAGCGGACTTAAAATCCGCTTGCCTCCCAAGGGCATTACGGGTTCGACTCCCGTACCCTCCGCCAATCGGCTGACACACAGTTTCATCTTCCTGCCCTGTGCGTCAATTCCATAAAAACGGTGCACCTGTCACGGCTGTCTGTCATTCTGACTTTACCCCCTTGCTGCGTCAAATGCACAATCATGTTACGCTCTTGGATACTCTGGGGCTTATCTGGCCTAAGCCCGTGAGGCGGGGACTACGTTTGGGACGTCAAAGTCACAATCCCCGCCCTCGTGGTTGACGGAATTCCCGAGATGGGAAACGTCGCCGGATTTTTCTGCGAATTTGCTTGCCTGTGGCTTCTCGAAAAATTTCAATGGAGAGATAAGGCGGCGTTTGCGAAAATCCCGCAAGTTGGCATGTGTCTGATTGCGGGAAAATTCAAATGGAGAAAGTACAAGTAATTCCTCGGCACGTCCTCGCCTGCGGGTGCGGACGGCTTGGGATGAAGTGCGAACCCTCGCTCGGCGAGCGGGGCGTCCGCCCCTGCACAATAACAAAGGTTCCTCGGCACGTTTTTGGCTGCGGGTGCGGAGGGCTCGGAATAAAGTGCTAGTGTCGCTGTCGAGCTGCGCTCGACCGGACCGTTCGACTTCGCTCAGGGCAGGCTCCACTACACGAACCGGAGTCCGCTCCTAGACAATGACTAAGGTGGAGGCTGTGAAGAAGCGGAAGACGAAGATCATCAAAGATCCGAAGAAGCGCGGGGAGTGGGCGGAATCGGTGTTCATGGCGCGGGCGGGCGAGCAAGGGCTCGCGGTCAGCAAGCCGTGGGGAGATTCAAAGAGCTTTGATTTTGTGGTGGGGAGTCCGGGGCGATTCGTGAGTGTGCAGGTCAAGTCCACGACCTTCGTGATGGGCGGCGGGTACATGTGCACGGTGAGACAAAATAATGAGCGCTACCGGCGAGGGGCGTTCGATTTTCTGGCAGCGTACGTGATTCCGGAAGACGTGTGGTACATCGTCCCGGAGGGAAAGTTTGCGGGCCGGGCGACATTGATTCTGTGCTCGAATTCGGGCGAAGCGAAGTACGAGGGGTTCCGGGAAGCGTGGAAGCTGTTGCGGGAGGCGACGGATTCCCACCCAACGAACACCGCGTTGGGTGGGGCACCCACGGATGAGCCGGTGCCGAAGTTTCCGCGCAATGCGCTGGAGCGGGTGCAGGCCAGCATGAATTACGCACGAAAAAGGATGGGATTCGGAGACACGGACGAGGAGGGTTAAGGGCAAAGTCCCCACCCTACGAAAATCGCGCAGGATGGGGCACCCTCGAATCTCAGACATCGGATGAAAGTCAAAGCTGTAAGTCAAAGTCCCCGCCCCTTCGGCTTCGCTCAGGGCAGGCTCTGTCGCAGGAACCGCGACAAGGATGGGGCACCCTCGAAATTTATCTATTGGATCACATCATCCTGCTCCGTCGTTTATTCTGGTTTTGCAGTGGTGTGGATTATCGATGTCGCTTCATGCTCACAAGCCGTTGTGGAAGGCGGAGGATCAGAGTGCGCGATTGCTGGAACTGACGGCGCATTCCGACGAAGCGTCGAAAGACAATCCGCTGCGCCGGGATGTGCGCTCGCTGGGCACGGTGCTGGGCGAGGTATTGAGCGAGCAGTCAGGGCGAAATCGATTCGAGTCGGTGGAACAGTTGCGGCGGCTGATGATCGAACATCGGGAGACGACGCGGCGGGCGGCGGAGCCGGGATCGGATCGGGAGCTGATGTGGAAGGCGCAGGAGATGATCTCGCAGATGGATTTGAGCTGCGCCTACGAGGTGAGCAAGGCATTCGCCATTTATTTCGAGCTGACCAATCTGGCGGAGACCAATCATCGCAAACGGCGGCGGCGAGCGGGGAAACTGGATCACGAGCATCCGTCGCTGCCGGGATCGTTTCGCGGAACCCTGATCCGGATGAAAGAGGCGGGAATTTCGGCGCAGGAAGCGCTGGGGGCGGTCGGTGAAATCGTGATCACGCCGGTGTTTACCGCACATCCCACGGAGGTGGCGCGGCAGACGATTTTGGTGAAGCGGCGGCGCATCGCGCAGCAACTGGAGCGGCTCGACCGGCTTCCGCTCACGGCGGAAGAGGCGGAGGATTGCGAGCTGAAGATTCGCGCGGAGGTGACTTCGCTATGGCAGACCGACGAAGTTCGACTGGCCAAGCCCACGGTGGAGGATGAGATCCGGATGGGCCTGCGATATTTTCGGCTGTCGTTGCTCGATGCGCTTCCCAGGATCTATGCGGAGATGGCGGATTCGTTGCGCGAAGTGTATGGGCTGGAGGTCGAGGATGCGGCTTTGCCGAACGTGGTGCGATTTGGATCGTGGATCGGGGGAGATCGCGACGGCAATCCGCTGGTCAAGCCGGAGTGCATTCGCGACGCGCTGGAGATGGCGCGGGGGCTGATCGCGCGCGAATACATGAACGATGTGCAGGCGCTCAGCGATCGCCTGAGTTCGTCGCGGCGGCAAACCGGAGTGTCGAAGGAATTGCGGGAGCAGTTGAAGGGTTATGAACGCACGATTCGCGACGTGCATATGGCTTGGGGAGCGAACAACACCGAGGAGACGTATCGGCGATTTCTGGCGTACGTCTTCCACAAGCTACAGCAGAGCCGGGATGCGGCCAACGCGGCGGGAGGATATCGGGATGCGGAGGAGTTCGAAAGCGATCTGATCCTGTTGCGAAACAGCCTGGCCTCGAATCGCGGGGATAGGCTGGCCGAAACCTATGTCGATCCATTGCTGCGCAAAGTGCGAACCTTTGGATTTCAATTGCACACGCTGGATATTCGCCAGCATGCGCGGGTGCATGCGCAGGTGATGCGGGAGCTGGGGCCGGAACTGGAGCAGGAACCGGAATCGGAGGAGAGCTGCGAGTTACGCGATACATTCCGCATGGTGGCGGAACTGAAGCGTAAGTATCCCGCGGCATCGATTCGACATTACATCGTCAGCGGAGCGGAATCGGAGAACGATGTGCTGGGGGTGATCCGGCTGGCGAAGAAGTTTGGAGTCGAGCTTGCGGGATCGGATGGCGATCCGGGATTGATGCCGGTGCCGCTGTTCGAGTCGATTGACGCGCTTCGCTCGGCGGCGAGCGTGATGCGCCGGGTATGGAACGATCCGGAGTATCGGGGGCTCGTCGACTCCTGGGGATGCTGGCAGGAAGTGATGCTCGGGTACTCGGACTCGAACAAAGACGGCGGGATGCTGACCAGCACGTGGGAACTGTATAAGGCGCACCGCGAACTGCATCATGCGGCCAAAGAATATGGAGTCAAGCTGCGGCTGTTTCATGGACGCGGTGGAACCGTGGGCCGGGGCGGAGGGCCGACGCATTCGGCGATTTTGGCGCAGCCGCCGGGATGCTTCTCGGGGCAGATTCGCATCACCGAGCAAGGCGAAGTGCTGAACTGGAAATATGCCGACGTGGTGCTGGCGGAATGGAACCTGGAGTTGATGATCGCGGCCAGCCTGGAGGCGCTGACGCGGCCGGGGGAAAAACAGGTAGCATGTCCGCCGCAGTGGGAAGAAGCCATCGAGGAAATGTCGCAAGCGGCGTATCAGGTGTATCGGCGGGAGATCGCGGAGAATCCGGAGGTGCTGGAATATTTCGAACAGGCGACTCCGGTGAACGAACTGGATGCGGCGCGGATCGGATCGCGGCCGTCGCGCCGTAGCAAGGGACGGCGTCTGGAAGATTTGCGCGCCATCCCCTGGGTGTTTGGCTGGATGCAAAGCCGTCACGCGGTGCCGGCGTGGTTTGGGATCGGCCACGCGCTGGAGCAGTTCGCCAAACGAGGCGCGGGACACGAGCAACTACTGCGGCAGATCACACGCGAGTTCCCGCTTTTTGC
>JASHPL010000456.1 GCA_030038125.1 Candidatus Sulfotelmatobacter sp. | reverse complement strand
GGCCTCATGCCACGTCACCCTGCCGGAAGGAACGTTCCATGCGAAGTTCCCTGTGTCCCGTCTCGGTGGGCTGTTCGCGGGTGGAGTCTGGTACGGCACCGAGAAGCTGTGGACGGTGTTGCCCCGTGACGGAGTGTGGATGGGATCAGTTCCCGTGGGGCCGCACGATTTTGCATACGCGAACAAGCTACCGTGGGGGCGTACGAATCCACCGTTTCGCCGAAGAGACGATCCGCTCACCGTTACAGGCAAACGCCTCGATGGCCCTGCACCCGCATTCATCGAGACTGAGGAGAGCAGCGGGTTCGGGCCGGATTATTCCGGCGAAGGGATCATGGGCGGCATCGAGATTCCAGCGTTCGGCTGTTGGCAGATCACCGGACATTACACAGATGCGGAGTTGACGTTCACGATTTGGGTTGCGCCTGCCGCCGAAGAGAAGACGGTGGACGCGTCGTTCCCAGAAACTCAGGAACAGCCACGCTCAGCGGAGGCCGCGCCTCTCCGCGTTTTTGTCGATGGTGAGACACAGGCAAGGTCGCTGGTTTATCGGGTGGCTCCAGAGCTCCCGCTGGATGCGGATGCAGCGAATGTCCGCGGGACGGTCCTACTCCACGCAATTATCGATACCGGAGGCCGTCCGCGGGAACTCGATTACATATCCGGACCGCCGCAGCTAGTGGAGGCGGCGAAGGATGCCGTCCGGTGGTGGCAATATCGCGTTGAGCCAGCGAACGACGAACAGGCCGCCGAGGTCGAGACGACCATAAAAGTTGAGTTCCCTGCTTCCAGAAACTGAGGACAGTTCGGCTTACGCTTCGAACTGGAATCGCCGCGCAGCCTAACGGATTCGATGTGACTATTCGTCTGGAAGCGCCCAGGCGAAGAGTACGCCCCCGCTGCTGGTCAGCACGTATTGGTGTCCGTCGAGCTCGTACGTAATGGGAGAACTGACGATCTCTGATCCCGAACCCGCGTGCCAAAGAGTCTTGCCGTTCGTCGAATCAAGGGCCAGGAAATTGCCCATGGCATCGCCGGTAAACGTAAGCCCGGAATCGGTGGTCAGCACTCCAGAGCCCGAGTCTCCGGGACCGAGTTGGTGGCTCCAGCGAACCTTTCCTGTCTGATAATCGATAGCTTCGAGCACTCCCTTGCCCCAAACGTCGTAGTCCGCACCTGCCCAACCGTAGACGCCGTCCGCCGGTTTTGCGAAATAAATGCTCCAGCTGGGATGCGCATCAACGAGAAACAAACCAGTCGTCGTATCGAAGCTCGGCGAACGATAATTCGTGAGGCCTCCTTCATCGGGCGCGATCAGACGCCCATCCGGAGCCGGCTCTTTGGCAGGATTCGGAATGGGATGCCCCTGCTTGTTGATGCCGAGCGACCAATTCACCGGGCCATAAGGAACCGTCAAGAGGTTTTGCCCGTTCGTGCGATCAAGGACGAAGAAGTAGCCGTTACGCGAGGTCTGCATCAACATCTTCTTCGGATGCCCGTGAAAATCTCCATCGACCAGCACCGGAATCTCTACCGCGTCCCAGTCGTGCGTGTCATGGGGAGAAACCTGAAACGACCACACCAATCTGCCGGTGTCTGGATTCAGCGCTACGATCGAACAGGTGTTCGGGTTGTCTCCCGGCCGCGTCGAGCCGTTCAGTACCGGGGTTGGATTCCCCGTTCCCCAATAAACGAGATTCAGTTCGGGATCGTACGTTCCCGGCATCCAGGTCATTCCACCTGTGGTTTGATTCGGCGTTCCAGCAGCAGGAGTGGAATCCCACTGCCACTGGGTTGCACCGGTTTCCGGATCGACAGAACGGATGTAACCGGTCAAATTATCCAAATCTCCGGAAACGCCAATCAGTACGTGATTGCCAACGACCAGCGGCGACATGGTGGTCCAGTACCCTTTGGTGACGTCGGCGACCTGAACGGTCCAACGCACAGTCCCGTCTTTCGCGTTGAGACAAACGAGGTGAGCGTCGGGCAACAAAAAGTACAGGTACTGCTTGTACATGCCCACTCCGCGATTTCCGATATGATCGCCTTCGTGGGTTGGGTGATGGTAATGCCAGATCTGGTGGCCCGAACGCGCATCTACCGCCCAGACATTTTCTGGAACGGTGAAGTACAGGATGCCATCGACCAGCAGCGGCGATGACTTAATGGAAGCGGTCTGATTCGTTTGGAACACCCAGGCCAGGGCAAGGTTCTTCACGTTCTGCGGGGTGATTTGTTGCAGGTGACTGTGGCGGCGTCCGCTATAGTCGCCGTGATAACTCGGCCAGCTGTTCGCCGGCGGATGCAACAGCATCTGCTGGTCTACGCCTTGCGCTCGCAGCGGTATGACAGATCCAAGCGTGATTGCTGCGATCGCCGCTAGAAATGCATATCTGAAAACAGTCATACTCCGTAAAGATAAATATTCGTTTGAATTCAGCCGGCGCTCAACGCCGTCCGGCCGGTATCTTCTAGCGTAACGTTTGCAGGTACGCCATCAAGTTGTGGATATCGTCGTCGGTGTATTTGCCGAATAGCGTAACGTGCGCGTTCACCGGCGCGTAAATGTTGTAGCGGACATCGCGCGTGCGCCACGAGCGATATGTGCCTGATGAATCAATCAATCCAACAGTAAATTCATCCTGATAAACCAGCGTGCCCGTGATGGTTTGGCCGGAGGCCAACGTTACCGTGACCTTGGATTTCGCGTTCTTTGGATACAGCATCTGCTCTTCGAGCTCGAGGCCCTGATAGCGCGATGCTAGGCCGGCGAGATTGCCGGTGGGAGAGTGACAACTGGCGCATCCGCCCGCTCCGTTGAAGTATTTCCTTCCCGCCTCGACGTTTCCGGTTTGCAGGTCGGACACATCCACACCTTTACGTCCGCCCGGACGACCGGCAGCTGCGATGGCGTCGTTTTGCTGGGTGTGGATGAAGGCCACAAGGCTGGAGATCTCGTCATCTGCAAGGTTAAACGGAGGCATGCCTTTTTCTGGTCTTCCATTGCGAACAACGGCCGCGATTTTGTCCCCATCGACATCCTCCGTGACTAATCGCGACCGTGTCAGGTCGGGACCGCTCTCTCCGCCAGTAGCATCGCGGCCATGACAAAAGGAACAGTTTTGCCGGAAAAGAGATTTGCCTTTCTCCACCCGGTCTGGGGGATAGGACTTCGAAACCGCTCCTCGCGCTGCATTCCCACCTGCGGCCTGCGAATTCGGAGCGGCGGCTTGCGCCGTGCAGAAAACTGATCCCAGAAGCCACGCGACGAACAGCAGAGTCCATTGCGGTGTCGAATTGGAAAGTGTCATCTTTGCGGGATCAGCGGGCATTGGATGGCGGTTGCGGTCGACGATGAGAAGCAGTGCTGCCTTCTGTCATTCCGAGCACCCACTTGATTGCTTCAAAGTACATTTTGCGAATGTCAGGATCGCTCCAGGCTTCTTCGGTGTGGCCCAGAGTCGAATAAAAAACTCGTCCATTGCCACACATTTTCGCCCAAGCGACGGCAAAATCGCGGTCCTGGCGATGAATTCGCGGATTGTTTTCATAATTGAGCTTGGTGGAATCGAGACTGAGCAGCACGTTTACCTTTTCGCGCGACCAAGCTTTGGGTTGATAAATCTCGTCGTACTTCACGAACTCTTTCGGAAAGTGACGCACCGCCGGGAATCCTGGGTCTTCATTAATGATCGGAGCATTAAATGTCGACCAAGGGTGCTGATCGAACCATCCACCAATCATTTCGCCGTACTCGGGCCACTTGTAGTTAGTATCGAGCGCAGCGTGAACTCCCACGAAGCCCTTTCCATTGTCCTTGATGAACGACATCATATCCTTCTTCTGGCTGTCGTCGAGATCGAGCTCACCCGTGGTGCTCACGAAGACGATGGCATCGAAGTAATCGAGATTCTTGGCGTTCCTGCCCAAATCTTTCTTAGTGATCAGCTCAGTGTCGGTGCGCAGGATGGCATCCCAAAGTCCGCTCTCGCGCCCCATGTTATAGATGGCAACCATGCCGTCGGTCACCGAGTCGTGCTCGAATCCTTTGGTCTGAGAGATCACTAAAACGTGCTTCAGATGAACTTGCTTTTCGTGCGGTGGAGATGGAAGGCCGAAGCTCTCAGCCGGTGGACTCTGCGCCATCAATGCGCCTGACATGACTAGCAAGAAAGAAGAAATAGATAGAGCGACGCGAATTTGGCGCACGGAGTTTCCCTCGGCGTAATTTTTCGTCACAACGTCCGGCTTGAAAGGATGTGGATGCGGCGTCCCGATGCCGTTGCAGGTAAAGGTACCATAACCGGGCTGCGATAGAATGAGCCGGTCATTCAGCACCACTTCGGAGGAGGATGCACGAGCTATGCGTGTTGGCGTTTTTACTCCGCTGATGTCACAACTGCCGCTGGACCAGGTTCTGACCAGACTCGCGGACCTGCAGATCAACACCGTGGAACTTGGGACGGGGAATTATGTCAGCGATGCGCATTGCAAGCTCTCGATGCTGGAGGAAGCTGCAGCTCTGACTGAATTCCAGAAGATTCTTGCCGATCACGGCGCCAGCATCAGCGCCCTCAGCTGCCACGGCAATCCGCTGCATCCGGATAAGGCCCGTGCGCAACATGATCGAGAGGTGAGCCGTAAGACGATCCTGCAGGCTGAAAAACTGGGCGTCCCAGTAGTAGTCGATTTCTCGGGATGCCCCGGCGATTCACCACAGGCCACCGCACCCAACTGGGTCACCTGTCCTTGGCCTCCGGATTACCGCACCGTTCTCGAATGGCAATGGAACGAAGTTGTCACGCCGTATTGGATCGAACACGCCAGATTCGCCTCGGATCACGGCGTGAAGATTGCGATCGAAATGCATCCAGGGTTTGTGGTTTATAGCCCGGAAACTCTGCTCCGCCTGCGCTCGATCGCAGGAAAAAACGTTGGCTGCAACTTTGATCCGAGCCATCTCTTCTGGCAAAACATTGACCCGGTCGCCGCAGTCCGCCTGCTCGCTGGGGCGATCTACCATGTCCATGCCAAGGATACGCAGCTTTATCCGCACAACCTGGATTTCGCCGGCGTTCTCGACACCAAGCCGTACACGGAGGAGCAAAATCGCAGTTGGATCTTCCGTACCTGCGGCTACGGACACGGAGCGGAATGGTGGAGCGAATTTATTTCAGCGCTGCGAATGTATGGCTACGATCACGTGCTCTCCATCGAGCACGAGGACAGCCTGCTTTCGCCGTCGGAAGGTCTCAGCAAGGCGGCGAATTTACTCAATAGCATCGTAATTCGCGAACAGCCAGCGGCAGCCTGGTGGAGCTAACAGAAAGCGACGATGAAATCGATCAAGACAGCAATTTTCGGTACAGGCTTTATGGGTCGTGTGCATCTGGAAGCGGTGCGGCGGGTGGAGTCGGTCGAACCGGTTGCGATTGGCGGACGGAATATGGAGGCGACGCGACGCTTAGCCACGGCATTTTCCATTCCGACCGTGAGCAGCGATTATCGCGAATTGCTGCGCGATCCTGCGATAGAAGCAGTCCACATTTGCACCCCGAACGCAGAGCATTTTCCCATGGCAAAAGACGCGATTCTCGCCGGCAAACATGTGCTCTGTGAAAAGCCGCTGACCACAACCGTGGCCGAAGCGGAAGAGCTCGTTTCGCTCGCTAATAAACATAACGTATGCAATTGCGTTTGCCACAACTTACGCTATTACCCCATGGTGCAACAGATGCGCCGTATGCGCGAGGCGGGCGACCTGGGTGAGATTCTCGTGGTGCAAGGTACGTATTCGCAGGATTGGTTGCTTTACGAAACCGATTGGAATTGGCGCGTCGACGCGAAAGCCGCTGGTCGATCGCGTTGCATGGCTGATATTGGATCGCATTTTTTTGACATGGCGGAGCATGTTACCGGATTGCGCGTCTCTTCTGTTTGCGCCGATCTGCAGACGTTTTATGCGACGCGCAAGAAGCCGAAACATACCGTCGAGACATTTGCGAACAAATTGATGCGTCCGGAAGACTATGTTCAAACGCCGGTCGAAACCGAAGATTTCGGTGCGGTTCTGTTTTGCATGGGCGAGCGCACGCGCGGTGGCATGACCGCCAGCCAAGTTTCCGCCGGACGCAAGAACCGTCTCAGCATCGAGATCTACGGCACAAAAGGTTCCGTCGCATGGGACCAGGAACGTCCCGACGAGCTTTGGGCAGGCCGGCGCGACGAGGGGAATCAGATTTTCGTGAAGGATCCGTCACTACTCAAGCCCGCAGCACGCAATTATGCCGATCTTCCCGGCGGCCACAGCGAGGGGTACGACGATACATTCAAGCAGGTTTTTCGCCGCTTCTATGCCTCGATCCGTCGGTCCGACGCGACAGAATATCCGCAGTTTGCCGATGGACTGCGTCAGTTGATAATCCTCGATGCGGTGCTCGCGAGCCACAAAAAGCGGGCGTGGATCGACCTGCCGCTTGTCTAATTTTCCGTGAGTACTCAGTCAGTCCCAGAAGCCTGCCGCAGCGTCAACGATCGCTTTTCCGATGGCGAGCGAAGCCGTCGCCGCTGGTGAAGGAACATTGAGCACATGCAACACTTTCCCCGAGGGGATGAACTGGAAGTCATCCACCAACGCGCCGTCAGGCTTTATGGCTTGTGCGCGAACTCCGGAACCGCCGGGAACCAGATCATTTTCGGAGACTTCCGGCAGCATGCGCTGCAAGGCGCGGACGAACGCAGGCTTTGAGAGCGAACGATACCATTCGGCCATTCCATTGCGCCAGTGCCGGCCTGCCATGCGCCAGAATCCGGAATAGGTGAGCGCTGAACTGAGGTCGCGAAGGTCGATGTCAGAGTGGCGATAACCTTCGCGTGCCAGCGCGAAAACTGCATTCGGCCCGGCATCCACCTTGCCGCTGATACGGCGCGTGAAGTGCACGCCCAGGAACGGGAATTGCGGATCGGGCACAGGATAAATTAATGCCCGGACCAGTGCCGCCCGCTCGGGCGCAAGATCGTAATATTCACCGCGGAAGGGCACGATCCTTACTCTGGGATCATCGCCCGCCATGCGGCTGACACGGTCGCTGTAGAGTCCGGCGCAGTTGATGAGCGCATTCGTGGAAAACGCGCCACGCGCCGTCTCGACAATGATTTCGTTGGTGGATCGCTGAATGCCGGTTACTGCGGAGGAGGTCTGAACGCTCCCACCCCGCTCGCCAATCAGCTCCGCGTATTTTTCGGATACCAGGGCGTAGTCGGTGATGCCCGTCGAAGGCACGAGCAGGGCTTTGATTCCGCAGGCGTGCGGCTCGATCTCCCGCAATTCTTCCGGTCCGATAAGGCGCAACCCGCTCAGTCCGTTGGCCTGGCCACGGCGATACAAGTCTTCGAGACGGCAAAGTTCATCATCTCTGGTAGCAACGATCACCTTGCCGCAGACTTTGTACGGAATACCATGCTCGCAGCAGAACTCGACCATCGCCGCCGCCCCAGTGACACAGAAACGGGCTTTCAGCGAGCCCGGCTTGTAGTAAACACCGGAGTGAATTACGCCACTGTTGTGCCCACTCTGATGCTGGGCTACCCGTTCTTCCTTCTCAAGAACGAGCACGCGAAGTTGCGGAAATCGGCGCGTGATCTCGAGCGCGACACCGAGACCCACGATACCGCCGCCGACGATGATTATGTTCCAGCGAGAATCCACCATTAGACCTGGCGTGACCCATCTCGTCCGCTTGTGCCGAACGACGTGAAGCAAACTGAACGAACTAGTTTACGACTAAAGTCACCTGAGTGCTCTGCCCGGAATCAGAGGGAGTACCCGGGGAAGTTCCGGTTACAGTGATCGTATAAATGCTCCCAGAGGTAGTCAGGTTGAGCGGTTGGCTCATGACCGGCCCTCCGACTGCGTCGGTAGCGCCCACCTGAAAGCTGTACCGAGTCTGAGCCGTGAGTCCGATGACCTGATAGGTTGTACTCGTCGTGGTGTTGGGAAGCGGAGTTGGCGTTGCACCGCTCACGCCTTCATAAACCGTATAGGTCACAGTGCATCCCACCGTCGCGCTGGAAGCGGTCCAATTGAGAGTCGTGCCAGTTCCTGTTGTTGATGAAGCGGTGGGCATCCCGGGCGTACTGGGAGGAGCAGAACAACTTCCGCCTCCGCCGCCTCCGCCCGTACTGGCGCCGCCGCAAGACAATAAAACGAATGCGAGCCAGACCGATAACACAAACGTGAGAAAAGCCAGCACGTTTCGTGAACTTTTTCTCGACGCCTGCAGCACGATTCCGCCGAACAGAATTCCCGGCAGCAGCAGCCATAGGGAGAGTCTGGAACGATGAACAGAACTGCCAGTCGAGGAAGAGGTGGAAATACTCATCACCACATCGACCGCGGAATCTCCGGGTGTCACCGGCGCGGAAGGATTGAACGAGCACTGCGCGCCAGGAGGCAATCCCGAGCACGAAAGGGTAACCGGATTATTGAAGGAATTGCCCACCGGTTGAACCGTCAGATTGTACGGTCCGGTCGTCTGCCCCGGATTCACAGTCTGGCTCGTGGTCGACGAGGTCACAACAAAGTCCGGAGTAACCGTCAACGTAACGGTAAGGGAGTGGTTCGGTGCTCCTGTCGTATCCTGGGTATCGATTTTGATGTCGTAATTGGAGGGATTTGCGTCGTTCGGAGTGTTGATGATCGCCGTTAGCTTGGCTGTGCCTCCGCTGGCCACGCTGATCGGGTTCGCAGGCGAGATGGTGCACTGCGCCGCTGGGAGTGCGCTTGCATCGCACGTCGCGTTCACTTTTCCAGAATAAGAATCCAACGAGATGAGGGTGAAACTGGCCTTTCCTTGCGCACCCGGCGTAAGGGAGAGACTCGTGGTGCCGGAAATCGTGTAGTCGCCGACGTTGAATGGAACCGTGACCGAATGCTGGGCTGAACCTGAGGTCCCAGTCACCGAGACGGAATACGCTCCCGCAGAGAAATTCGTGCCATTGATGGTCAGCGTCGCAGAGGCCGGAAAAGAGTTCACCGAGGTCGGGCTGATGCTGCACGTACCGGTTCCATATGTGCTGGAGCAGGCAAGCGTAACCGTCCCCGTAAATCCATTCTGCGCAGCGACCGAAATCGACCCGCTCGTGCCCGTGCTCCCGGCGTTGACCTCAGGGAACGCCGAGGGCTCCGACAATGCAAAACTCGGATTTGCAATGACGTTCAGGGCGAAAGAGACCGTTAACGGCGCAGGCGCTCCCGAGGTTGTGGCCTGAATCGTGATTGGGTAATCCCCGGCGGTGGTCGCCGCAGGGACTGTAACTGTAACTGTCATGCTCACTGGATTTGCGACTGTGGGGTAGACAGTTGTGCCCGGAGTGAAATTGCAGGTTGCGCCCGAAATCGAATCGCTGCATGAAACCGTGACGCCTTGATTGAACGAACCCGCGGCCGTAATCTTAAAGCTCACGGCAGAGGATGTCGTTCCTTGAAGCGTGCTCACGCTCGTCGGGGATGAAGGTGAAATACCGAAGCCCAGAACGTTGAGCGTTACCGGAACCTGATGGGTGATCTGGCTCGGATCTGCGCCTACGCCTTGAATGTTGAAGTTGTAGGTGCCGACTGCGCCCCCAGCGGTAACCGTGAAGGCCGTACTCGATCCAGGCGTCAACACGGAGGGCGAGACACTGCACGTGTTGGGAGGGGCAGAGCCTCCGGCAACACAGCCCATCGTGACGGAATTCGCATAGCCGTTGACCGCGGTCGCGGTTCCATCAAAAACTGCATTCTGCCCATAGAAAGTGGTTAGGGGAGAGTTGGAAACCGTGAGCTGATAATCGGGCGTGGTCACGAGATTGAGCTGCCAGATACCGCGACCATACGTCGAAGCGCGTAGTAGTTTTTGGCCGCCAGAGGTGAAAAGCCCGAGCGCAGTCACGGCCACATTTGGCAAGAATCCAGTTTGGCTCGGAACGGCAGCCGGGCCGACTTCAGTCCAACTCGGCGGCGCGGAAGTCGAACTGGCAAAGACTCCGACGTCGGTTCCGACGTAAACCATGTGAGCGGTAGAATCGACGACCACCGCATTCGCGGGCGAATCCGGCAGATTTCCGGTGAAATCCGTCCAACTGACTCCGGCGTTGGTCGTCTTCCAGACGTGGCCGGAAGCACTTGTCGAACCCGGCGTGGCTGTGAATCCCATGATGGTGACGAATGCGGTCTGGCCGCTGGAATCGTAGGAATCCATGGCCACATTCGAAATCGGAAACTGATTGGGATTGATGTTGCCCTGCGGGCCGTTGTTGGTCACATCGACGAAGTTCGAAGGTCCGGCAGTCGCATTCGTAGTCACCCAGACACGGCCTCCAGTAGGCGTGGAGAGCGGTCCATCGATCGGCCCGTATCCGCTGGTGGTCGCGTAGACGACCGTGGAACCGTTGGTATCAGTCGGTCCGCCGGCGGCAATCGAACGCACAAGATTCACTTCCTCTCCCGAACAGGTCCCCGATCCTAATGTGTCGAAGTTCGGGCTGAGGAGCGTATATCCTCCGCCCGTACGCGCTCCCCGCCACACCCGGCAGGTCCCGACCAGCAAGGCTGTCGACGATTGCGGATCGAGAATGTAGGGGAAGTAAAAGTCGCCATCGTCTCCACCAACGTCGTTGCTGTTCACGACCACATTGAATAGGCTGTCGGTACAGTTCACGCCACTGGAGCATAGTTGAATGCCAAGGCCGGCCGGCGGAATGTCGGGGTTGGAGGCGTAGAAATTCGACGTGGCATTCGGATCGATCGCATTGTAGCCGCCATCTCCGCCCAAAACGTTGCCCCAAGCCAGATTTGGCGGATTCGCTGCCGCCTGAGCGGTCGCCGGAGAGCCGTTGTCCTGCGTCCCGCCGAGCAGCGTGTTAGGGTCTGTCGGATGTTCGGAGAAGCTCACAAACTGGCTCATCGACCCGAGATTCTGATTGAGATCATCGAACTGATTGGTCCCGGAACATGAGCCCGAGGTCAACCCGGCGAATCCGTTGAGTGTCCGGTAGATGCCACCGTCATTGGCAAAGTACATCAAGTCACTGCCGGAATCATTGCCCGAGGTCGGAATCGCGTAAGCCAGTGCATGCTGGTCGGGATGCATGTGAGAGGGTGCCGAGACGGGATCGCATCCGTAGACATGAGTGAGATTGAGGAATCCGTTTGCGCATGCAGTGGAAGACGCAGGGGCTGAAAGAGAACATTTGTAAAGGTTGATCGCGCCCGCGTACAGGTCGGTGGGATTGCTGTCGGTTGGACAGTTCTGTTGTCCATCAGGGCAGTTCGGGACGGCCAGCAGTTCCAAATCATAGAAGCCTTGCTCGATGCCACATCCGTAGGAATCGCCGCAATCGGTAATCCCCGCATCGGAAATTTGCGTCCAGGATGCGCCGCTGTTCAGCGATTGCCAGATCCCGCCATCGGTGAGTTCCCAACTCAAGTAGTAAATGAACCAGGCGTACATTTCATTTCTTCCGGGCACGACCGTGACTTCCGCACGGTAGATAGGACAAGCTTGGCCATTCGAGGTCGATTGCGGTGGACAAGCGGTAGTGCTGAGCAAGCCAGAGCCTGGCTGAGTCGCGAGACGCGTCCAATTCTCTCCGTCGGGGGAGGAATAGAAACCGTGATAACGCACGGCAGCGAAGAAGAGGCCGGCGCTCGTGTTGTAGACCACCGAAGTGGCCGAAGCCGCATCGGTTGCGCCGCCAGGATCGGAGAGATCATCGTAGGTCCAGGTCTGGCCGGCATCGAGCGAGGTGTAAAGGCCGGGCATAGTGTTGGTTGAGGTGGCTCCGGCGACCACGCCTTCTGATGACATGGCCATCGCAGAGACAACCGTGTTCGTCTGGCTGCTGGCCGTGCTGAAGGCCATCCGAGTTCCACCCAGTCCGCTAAAAGACAATGCGCCGGAATTGGCGGTAGTGATCAGGTTCCAGGTATTGCCGGCATTGGTAGACCGAAGGATTCCCAATCCAAAATAAGAATCGCCGGAATTGTCGGCTTCCAGCTCCCCACTGCCACATCCGAAGATTGCAGAAGATTCCACTTACCGAATTTACCCGGACAGAAAAACCACACCCAAACGGTGTGGTTGATCTGCTTACCTCATGCTAGTGCAGCTTCCAGTTTTTCGGCCTCCTTCGCCTTACGTTGTGTCGTACTAACCGGCTTACTTTCTGCTGGTTTAGCCGCCGATGCAGGTGTCGCAGGTTTCGCTGCCTCTGCTGCCTTCTTCTGATATCTGGCCTGCGCCTTGTCGAACAATTCTTTCGCCTTCAACATCGTTGGCAAATCGGCCTTTGCAAAAGATTTAACTTCCCTGATGTCGTAGGAACCTTGTGGACCCACAACTATCGTCGGCACTGCGCCCCACGGCCTAACCAGTGCAAACTTTCCGTCCATCGTAACTGGATTGGCGTCGATCTTTACGCCCGATTCAGCTAGGGCAATGATCAACGCCTTAATCGCCTTCTCCTGCTTCGATGGTTCTACTGGCTTCTGGGCCACTGGGGCCGTTGTGGTTGTAGTAGCAGTCTTTGGCTGCTCCTGCTTCGGCTGCTTCGTATCTTCTAACTTCTTTGCTGCTGTCATCTTCTTTACCTTTCCTCTCTGACCCACTGGGCCGCGTATTATCTGACACTGGTAATAATATGATACCTTCTGCGAGTTATAAGTGGTTTATTTTTAACAACCTACGACTTAGTAAGTGCAGGTGTAAGTCCTTTGTTTATACGTATATAAATAGGAATGTTGGGGTGGGCACGCCAGACTACGTAGATGTAGAGTATTGAAGAATTTGAAGATTTTCACTTACCTTTACAACTGACACTCTCTACCGTATTTCAGAATAAATCGCTCTAACTTGGTTGGAGTAAGCAAGTAGGCAACAGTCACCTTGATTTCCAGCTTCCACCGTTGACCTGTATCAAAGACAAGAATGTGATAGAAGTTCATAGTGTGTGCTTTAGCATCTCCTCTACATTGTTATTAACTTCTTTGTTTGGATCGTTAATAACACCCCACGCCTCCAACACATTATCCACGACTAACCTGAATACATCCGAAGTACATTTGTCCTTGTATGGAGGCAGACGCTTCAATGTTATTAACTTCGACTCACTGATGTAGAAGTTGACGTGTACTTCCTTGTCGGTGTTATTAACCATTGTTATTAACCTTCGTACACTTCGTGAATGAGCGCCTTAACCTCTTCTAGTGTGATGTTCTTCTTCATTGCTCGCTTTATGGCGTCCCGTAAGAGAATTCTTTCAGCCGCAAGATTCATCCGTCGATCTCTTTCAGGATCAGAGGATGGAACCTTTGGCTCGGCTTTCTGGCTGACTGTAAATTTCCCAAATGTAAATTTCTCAGCTACGAGGGGCAGACCTTTCTCTTGCATCTTTTTCATCACTTCGACTCCTTCTGGTTATTTAACCATCATTTCTTTTCCCACTTCAATGTCTCTCCGGTGCCCTTGTCACGTGTTAGTCCAACCTTCACCTCGCCCATTCGCTTTGCTTCGTCCTCAGAATCGAAATACTCTGGCTCTTCACCGTAGTAATCATCCGAGTGATTACATTCGAAGATTGTCATTACCCATGAATCAAGAAGCTCATTTGTGTGCAGATCACGACACTGGACGACCTCAGCGAATGGGCCATCGAACTCTAAGTACTCGCCCTTTTGCATATTGTCCCGTAGCGTTTTGTCTTCACCTGTGTAAAGCCATCGGTCAAATGGCTCTGTCACTTTTACCCATCTGTACTCGGCCATACCCATTACCTCTCAACACGTTATACCTGAATGCCCGGAGTGCTTCTTCAAGGTTCGACATACGTGCTTCATTTGGCTACTGAGTTGACTTCCACGGGATGTTGTCTTTATCTAACATCTCAGTAATGTAATGCGAAGGAATGGCAGTCGCGGTCCAGCCCCCTCCATTTGTGTTGCCTAACACCTCGATTATCATCCCAATAACTTGCTGATTATTGCTACGAAATGCCGGTCCCCCGCTATTACCAGAGGTCGCCGTCATATCTAGCCTGTAGACATCAATCTCCCCAGAAAGTCCAGTCTGATGGGCATGCTCTGGAACTTCTGATCCCCAAGCCGTAGCAACATGGCCTGACGTCGTTGTTATTGCCGACGGACCGTTCACGATTGTCACACCTCCGGGGGGTTACTACGGGAATCAGAACTGTACGAATCTGCCTCAACCCTTCGTTTGGACGCAGAACAAGGGCATGAAAGGACTGGGTACTATCATCGCTTCTCTCTCTGAAGCCGACGGGGATTACGAATTCTGGTGCATAATTCAGTTCAAGGGCAGGAGCATTAATATCTTCAATCAAGTCGTCGGTGATGGAGGGCGATACTCCACATATGCCTGGGGTTTCAGCTGGACAAACAGCACCGGCACGACAGCATTTGGGGGCACGTGGCCACCTACGTTTATCAATGGAATTAGCAACAAAGGCGAGATAGTCGGTCAAAATGCAGGCCCTGCGGAGTACGGTACGGGTTCCCCTGTGTCGTCACAATATCTTGGGCATGCGACATCATGGACCAATGGGATTCCGACAGATCTAGGAACCTTGGGCGGTGCAAGTGACTTGGGTTTTCCATATGGATATAGCAGCTCGGCTAACGGGGTTAACGATTTAGGGCAGGTAGTGGGCTATTCCACTACGGTTCCCATATCGTCGGACGGCATCAATGAAGTTGGCTGGAATGGGCAGGCTCCTATTGACGCGCTGTTGTGGTCGGCAAGTGGAACGATGACCGATTTAGGCACTCTTCCCGGTGACACGTTTGCCTCCGCTTCGAAGATAAACCTGTTCGGGCTAGTTATCGGCTCCTCAGGTAACGCGGCTGCGCCCGGTGGCGTCGAGGATCCATCCGGAGTTCTCGGACGTCCGTTCATTTGGACCAAGAATAGTGGAATGCAAGATCTGAATGTCCTGATTCCAGTCAACTCCGGCTGGTTGCTAAATTCGGTAACCGACATTAATGTTTGGGGCCAGATAGTCGGGACGGGCACCTATAACGGCCAAACACACGGATTCCTGCTGACACCGCGGAACCCGTTTCAATTGTGAATGTGTTGTATAGGCCGAGTGCTTAGGTCAGGCTTGGGTCAGATCTGGCGGCTTCGGTGAGAGTCCGAAGGCAGCTGTGGATGATTGCGCTCATGCACTCCATCAACATCCGCTCGTCCACGGAATCCATGAATAACTTCAACATTTCCAGCTTCAGAACCGGCTGCTCGTCGATCGCGAACGTTTCGATTTCGCGCCTGATGGCCGACCACTTCTGACCGAGCAGGATTTCCAAACAATTCGACAGGAACAGTGAATGGAGCCTGGAGTGAAGTTTCGATCTGGCTGAATTCAGTATTGTCCACGCTTGGTGCTGGAGTTCCCGGATGAAGAAAAATTCGGAAACCGACCTCACCGGCTTGCGTACGACTTCGGGTGCTGCTATCACCACGTCACCCATACGGGTACCACCTTTCTATCGGGCCTGGTAGCTCAAGGCTATTAGGGCCCCTTTATTTGTTGTTGCTGTTTCTTCAGTTACAACTTCCCGCCCGCCTTGCGTTTGC
>JASHPL010000455.1 GCA_030038125.1 Candidatus Sulfotelmatobacter sp. | reverse complement strand
TCAGATAAACGACGGCGTTCGCCACACCGCCGTCCGCTCCAATGATCAGCCGATCGAGTTCTGCGGTTTTATGGGAATCAGGATCGCAGATTTGCGGGTCTTTGGTAATGGGAAAGGTGAGTGCGTGTGGAACTGTCCCGGCCCACTTGACCGATCCGGAAATCGTACCGCCATCGGTGACCGTAATGACTTTGTAGGAATCCTGCCCGAATGCGATAACGCTCGCAGCAAAGAAGCATGCAGCGAAAAGCCATGCTGAAAAAAATCGAAACATACCCGTCCCCTCCGTTATGCTCCCGGCCGGTGACGACATTCCCTCTTCACACCGCCGAGTAAATCTCGCGTTACAGCTCTCCGCAGCGAACAACCTCAGCACCAGGGGACTGAACGAACCTTGGGGCGGCAAGCCCCACTAGCCTTCAACCCTTAACCGCACAGGGACGGTTTTGTGATTGAAATCACATTCAGAGTGTGCCTGCTGAAAGTAAGAGTCCAGATTACCGAAGTCATCGGCTGCTCTTGACAGAACAGCTCGCATTTCCAACACGAACCTTTGCCTTAAGTATGCTCCTGCGTGATCCAACTCACATTCAAGCGATTGCGGCCGCCATAAAATTTCCGCAGATGTTCCTACGGAGAGCCGTTATGAGTTCCTCGGACAAGTTTCGTCTGCTTGCTTTTGTTTTCTTCCTCGCCCTGCTGATTATTTTTGGAATGCTATACAAGCCAGTCGACGCATCAAGCTACCCTCTTTACCCGCCGAGCTTCTTCGTGATGCCAATCGGAAATGAGTCGCAGATAGGGGCGCCACTGGGATTGCCGCTGGTTCCCATACCCTAAATTCTCTCTGCGAAAGAGCGGGTGGAATTCCCGGCAGCACGGGGAGCGGAACTGAAGTTCGAGGGGACGCACAGAGGGCACTTACTTACTTTGCGAGAGCTGCGCCGAATCGAATGTTTCCGGAGGATCGAAGAAGCATTGGTGCCACAGGGCGGCGTCGGAAAGGCTGCCGGTCTTCCATTGCTGCAGGATTGCCACGGGTGCGGCCATCATTCCTCCATCCACTGAGTCGAAAACCAAGACGATGCCATCCAGACTCTCTTTCTTCTGGACCAGTTCCGTATAGCTTTTATTCAGGAGGTACTTGGCATATTCCAGTTTTTCCTGAGGCCCTCCGTTTTTCGCGTTCTCGTCTGTCTTTTCCACCGTAACAATCTCCACGTTCTTTCCACGAAGCGCTGGCCAATCGCCGGGGAATTGCGCCGTTTCCTGGCGGGTTACACGGAACATGTCGGCGGCCGACTTTCCCGCAACTGCGGGATGCGTAGCCGTGTCCGCAATTCCGAGGGGCATTTCCAGGCTGTCTCGCCAGATCCATCCCCGCGACAAGCCGGAAATTCGTACGTGCACCCAGTCCTGGTTAAAGTCAAGCATCTCGAATTCGTCGTGCTGGCTGGCTAAGAACAACGGCTTCGCCGTGAGGCTGGGAGTGGCCACAACCGGCGTGCCTGATTTCTTCACAGCCACGAGATTATTGGGGTGTGCCTGATTTTTGAGAATCTCCTCCAGTCCTTCAGCCTCCGCCTGGAGCGCGCTGTCGGTCTTATCCATGGTCGGCTTTGCCGGACTTGCTGCGTTGGCTTGCTCGGCCAGTCCTTGGCTTATCGACGAGGAGAAGCTTCCCGCGTCGGGGAATTTCGCCGAAGGAGCCGGGATCAGCGCTGGATCCTTTGCGGTTGCCGGTGTTTGGTCTACGGAAGAACTCGCCGGTTCTGGCTTGACAATGGGTACGGATTTTTCCCCAGAAATTTCAGGTCCTTTTGCGGCAGTGTTGTTTGGAGCGGAATCCTGCGCAGCCGCTGGCCGGGCTGTATCGGCTGGTTGCTCATTCGAAGCCAGTTCTTGCGCGACCTGATCCAGAAGGTCGGCTTCAATCCGGCCGTTCGATTTCAGCAGCTGATAGCCCGAGCGCGAGGGCTCGCCATCGTTGTACCATGCTGTGATCTTGGTCGTGATGTGCACCAGCGCTCCCCCGGAAGGCATCGGCGCGATCTGCACAATGGCCTGGAAATAGCCGCGTTGGTACTGATCGAGCGGGTGCATTCCGGGTAACGCGAAACCATCCAGCGTCGGAAGACGACCCGCCAGATTAGCCTGCATCGATTTGAGCACACCCTCGACCGTAGCCTTGGACTGCGGAAATGCCCGTTCCGCCGATCCCGTCTGTGCATGAACCGCAGGCACCAGCGTTACAACGAGAACGCAGACTGCGAGCCGAAAAGCCTGTTCGCGCAAAGCCGGAAGCCGCCTCATGGCACTTGCTCCAGTTCATCGCGCAAGATCCATCCATGCTGGCCATCATGAGTTTCCACGCCTAGCCAGTATGTGGTGGTGATTACCACCAGAACTTCCGTGCCTGCAGGCAAGGGCTGCAGAGTGGTCGCCGTGTGAAAGGGAGCAGATTTGAGAGCCGCGCCCGGTGCTTTCACTATGCGCTCAACCTGCTGCCGCAACTGTTTCACACGCTCTTGCGGAGTCTGAGAAGCGCTTGGAGCAGCAACTTTCGCTTCCTCCATCGTGACTTCCTGAACCGGAGTTGCCGCAGCGTCCAGCGAGGGTTGCGACGAACTGTATCCCGCCGAAGCGGCACCCGGGTTCCGTCCTGCCTCTTTTTCACGCTGCAATTCCACGGTCTCTGCTTTCATCGCACTAATTCTGTCCAGCCGGTCGTGAATGTCCGCATACTCCGCTCCTTCAACGGAGCCATTGGACTGGTGAACAACACGGCGAAAGTCCTCAACGAACAGTGCATTAATGCGAAGCACCGTGTTCTTTGTACCCTGCGGTTGCAAAATATAGCGAACGATCAGAGTGCCAACGTCGGAGCTGTCTTTGAAATTCCGCGGATCGACCGCATGTTCCCGCTGCTTGTAGAAAACCTGTCCCCCTTCAGTCCATTCAGGAAACAGATGGCTGAAGGTGACAGCGTTCGCGCCGGTTATATACTCGTCTTTGTTGTATTCCTTGCTACCGCGAATGATTCCGTTCTGCGCGACGTCCTGCACGACCTGCGCGACTTCGTCTTTTGGAAAGGGAACATTGATGATAAGACCAGCGCCATACTGCACTCCGTCTTTGTCTCGGGCCGCACTCGGGGGTGTGCTCGCAAGAAAGGCACAGGTCAAGACTGCGGCCAGTCCTGAAATCATGCCGTAGCGAGAGCGGGCGGTCTTGTGCCTTCCAATCTGTGGGTGGGCTGGACTTCTACCAAGTTGCGCCATGGGCTTCCCCTGGGACTTTCCCCGTGGCAACATTCTCAAACCCAAATCGTCGCTGTCAACTAGTCGAAACGCGCATGCGAATTGCCAAAGTAGAGGAACGATTTTTCTGGAATTGCAAAAATCTTGTAAAAAATTTCTTGCAAGCAAACTGCCGAGAGTAGTAGGATGCGTCCCCGGTATGGTGGTAGGACCTTGGGGAGTAGCCCGCCACCAGGAAATGGCGACGTTCTGCTGTTCTTCCGTTGATTTTGCAGTGGGGATTCACGTCAGGCCCTAGTAACGATTAGCTCGGAGGGTGAGAATGCGTATCGGCACTCTGCTGTGCGTCCGCAGATTCTCGTATGTGCAAAGTTTTGCGACCGCAACCTTGGGTCTCATCATTTTGTTCCTGAGTTTCACTCCTTCCGCAAATGCGCTTCCGGCATTTGCCCGCAAGTATGGTTTGCGCTGCTCGGCGTGTCATGAGACCTGGCCAATACTGAACAACTTCGGCCTGAAGTTCCGCGACAATGGATACCAGTTAATGAACGATCACGATGCGCCGATCTGGCAGAATCCGTCGTACTGGCCGGTGACGTTTCGCATCACGCCCATCTGGCACCGGCTAAGCAGTCTCAACTCCGTCGACACCTATACGAACGTGAGTACGACCCTTCCTGAAGGAACGCTTGCGGTTCAGCGAATCACGTCCTCGGGTTTTGATCTCAGTGGCTTGGACTTCCATACGGGAGGCACTCTGGAGAAGAACATTTCTTTCTATGTTCTTCCTTCCTCGGACCCAACCGCTACCTTCCATTTTGAAACCGTCATGGCCCGGTTCGACAACCTCTTCGGTAGTTCGTGGCTCAACATCAAAGTCGGTCGGTTTGAGCTTAACAACCTGCTTTCTGAAAAACGCATGGTGCAACTCACCGGTAACGGCGGGATATATCAGACCTATCACTTTATCCCGGTTGGAGACGGCAACATTTTCGGTCAAATGGGATCTAACCAGCTGGGCATGGAATATCTCGGACACTCCTACAATGACCGGACGCGCATCTCGGCGGCCTTGCTCACCTCCAGCGACGGCAACGAAAACCTGATTACGGGTGCGAATACGTACAACGGTTTCTTCACGTTTGATCAGGGTCTTGATTTGGGCAAGTTGGGGGTGGATCGCCTCGGCGCCTACGCCTTTGTGGGAGAAGCAGCAACCTACTATCGAACCTCGAGTGGGACGCCTATCCCTGGCTCGGGGATCACGAATAAGGGATTCAGTCGTGAGGGCTTTACGGGGCAGTTCTATTTCGGTGCCCACTTTGACGTAAACTTCGTAACCCAGCACGGCTCAGATAACGCTTGGTTCGGACAGGGCTATGGCAATCCCATCAATCCCGGCAGCGCTGAGAATGGAATTCCGAGCTGCCCCACTTCGTGCCTTGCGAACGCCACCCCGGGGACGACGCTGCCGCTGGGTTCGCAGGCGCCAACCTGGAACGGCTACACGCTGGAAGCTCGATACGTCTATAGCCCGCAGCTGATCTTTATCGGTGAGTTCGAGGCGGAGCGCATGTCGCGTCAGGCCAACGGACCGGGATATGTGCCGGGATTTACGGGGCCTAACGGAATCACAGGTGCAGCTCCGTCCAATCTCGGAAACATCAACAACTACGATGGTCTCATTCGCTACAACCCATTCATGACCAGCCGCGCGGGTATGGCACTGCAGGCCGAATACAATGTCTTTCACCAGGTTGGTACGGGCCCAATGGGCGCCAACACCAACACGAATGAGCTTTTGCTGGGTCTAGACTTCGACTTCTAAGAGAGGGAAGACAAATGAACGCGCAATTGATGCGATGGCTGCGGCTGTTAGCAGTGCTCGGTTTCTTTGCCGTACCTACTCTTGTTCTGGCGCAGCTTACTCAGTCGCAGCAGGAAGAGTGGCTGCATACCCCGGCGGTGGCCAGCCACATCGGCAATCTCACCGGCAACGCCAATTCCGGCACCGTCAAGTATGACTATCGGCGTTACTGCGTCGGGTGCCACGGCGAGCTGGGCGACGGTAATGGCGAAGTTGCCCAATGGCTGGACCCTCCCATGTGGCCCAAGCCTCGCGATTTCGAATTGGCCATCTTTAAGTGCCGGTCCACGCCTACGGGAACGTTGCCAACCGATGAGGATCTGTATGACACCATAGGTCGTGGCCTTGATAGATCGGCCATGCCGATCTGGAACACATTTACCAATCAGGAGCGCGCCGACCTGGTCGCTTGGATCAAGCACTTCTCTCCGCGCTGGCAAACGGAGAAGGCAGGAACTCCGATCCAGATTCCGCCCGAGCCGGAGATTACTCCGGATCGGGTTAAAGCCGGACAGGACGTGTTCGCGCGGGTGCAATGCTGGAAGTGTCACGGCGTGGCCGGCCAGGCAAACGGACCTTCGGCTTCGACTCTGACCGACGATCAGAGCCGGCCTATCGCGCCCTTTAATTTTACCGATGGCTCCCGTCCCAAGTGCGGCTCGACCGATCAGGATATTTACCGCATCTTCATGACCGGCTTGGATGGGACTCCAATGCCGTCGTTCGCGGACAATATCAAGCCCGAGGAAGCCTGGGATTTGGTGTTCTTTCTGCGAACACTACAGCCGCACAATCAATACAACAAACGCGAGAAAGAGATCGCAAAGCAACTCAATTTGAAGCCGTTAAACGCGCTGAAACTCTCGCAATAACTTTCGAGACCAGCCACGCGTACGAGGAGAACTTCAATGAATGCCCACTATCAGCATAAGTGCGCAGCAGCGGTGCTTACGATAATTCTGATCTGCATTGCCACCGTGCTCGTAGAGCAGAA